>JAGWIL010000434.1 GCA_028866335.1 Rhodospirillales bacterium | reverse complement strand
GATTCCGGGGCGATCAGTGAAAGATCAGTCTCGCCATGCTGGTACTGGAATTTGGTGGTGTCGGCTGAGAGAAAGGCGCGAAGATTGTTGCGGTTCTCCGCGCTCGGGTTTTCCCAATAGGCGCGGATCGGGTTCCAGCCATCGCTGAGGCCCTCGACATAGGCGTTGCCGTTCTGGGAAATGATCGCGGTGACGCGCTCCGGGTGGGCCAGCGCCAGGCGGAAGCCGGTGGGCGCGCCGTAATCAAACACGTAAATCGCGTAGCGGGTGAGGCCGATGGTCTCGACGAAATTTTCGATCACCTCGGCGACATGGTCGAAGCTGTAGCCGAAGGATTTGGCGTCCGGCGCGTCAGAGAAGCCGAAGCCGGGCAGGTCCGGCGCGATGACGCGGTATTTATCGGACAGCTTGCCGATGAGCCCGCGATACTGATGGCTGGAGGAGGGGAAGCCGTGGAGGAGGAGCAGGACGGGTGCGTCTTTATGGCCAGCTTCACGATAGAAGATGTTGAGGGTGGTGCCGGTGCGCTGGTCGGCAACTGAGACGGTGTTGTGGGAGACGGGCTGGGACATGGGGGTGGCCTTTCAGATGAGGGACAAAATAAGAACCGAACGATCGGTACAATAAAATGCACACATGCTTTTGTCAAAGGATTTATTAACATTTATTTTTTAATTGCTACGTGATATGTACCGATCGATCTTTTTTGTGGGAAGCGAAAATGCCTGCAGCGTTGGCATCGAAAAGCGAGGTTATCGACCGGCTGTTCCCGGTATTTCGGGATCTCGGCTTTGAGGGCGCTTCGCTCGCGGATTTGTCCCGGGCCACGGGGTTGGGGCGGTCGAGCCTTTATCATTACTTTCCTGGAGGGAAGGAGCAAATGGCGGAAGCCGTGCTCACCCGGGCGCTGGAAGTGACCGAAAACATTTTCGCCGAACCAGATGGCGCGCCCAAAACCTTGAAGCAGCGCATCCGCCGCATCGTGGCGGCGGTTGAGGGAATTTATGCCGCCGGGCGGAGTAGCTGTCTTTTGGGGCAGCTCGCCACCTCTCCCTTGGGTGCGGAGGGCCGCCAGCGGTTGCGCGATGCCTTTGCCCTATGGATTGAAGCAATTGCGGCGCTGGCTTTAGAGGCCGGGCTGCCGCCGGTTCAGGCGCGCGAGTTCGCTGAGGATTGGGTGGCGCGGGTTCAAGGCTGTCTGCTTTTGCAGGCCGCGAACGGCAATACCAGCGCGTTCGGGCGGGCGATGGACGCGCTGCTGATGCTGGCGAGTGCGGAAAATGCGAATGGCGGGGTAAGTGGTTGAGCTAGAGGCAGAGATTTCCGATTACCCCGTCTCTCAGATAGTCAACCGTTAAGAAATACGCCATGTCTGACCCCAGACCGAAACGAAACCCGGCATATCTATGAGGATATCGGTACGATGGAAGCGAGACATTTTCTCCATTTAAGGCTGAAGGAACGCGAGAGCCATGGGCCGCATGTGACCGATAAGGAGCATATCGGGATCAACGGGCGTTTGGCTGTGTTCATCACCGACACCGTTGGCACCATGTGGTGCGCCTATGTGTTTGCCGCGATAGCCCTGGTGAGCCTGCCTGAGGCCATTAAAGGTGGTGTG
>JAGWIL010000064.1 GCA_028866335.1 Rhodospirillales bacterium | reverse complement strand
CTTGTGGTTTATGAGGGCGAGCTGCGAAACCCGTTGCAGATTTTTAACGAAAAAGCGGTGGTGCGGCTGGCCAAGGGCATGACCAGTACGGGGCGTTTGAAAGACGACGCGCTGGCCCAGGCGGAGACGGTGCTGCACCGCTATGCCGCCATTGCCCGCGCCATGGGGGCAAGCCCGGTGGAGGTGCTGGCAACCTCCGCCGTGCGCGATGCCGAGAATGGCGCAGCCTTTGTGAAGGCGATGATGCAGCGGCTGCCGGATATGCGGATTTCAGTGATATCGGGTGAGGAGGAGGCAACGCTTTCTGCCGAGGGCGTGCTGTGCGGTATTCCCGGTGCGGATGGGCTGCTGGCGGACCTTGGCGGCGGCTCGTTGGAGCTGGTGCGGCTGGATGCTGGCAAGGTTGGCCCCGCGGTGACGCTGCCGGTGGGGGTTATCCGCCTGGCGGAACGCGCGGGGGAGGATTTATCCCGCGCCCGGGCGTTGATGATTGAGGCGCTGGCCGATGTGCCTTTCACGGGGGAAGCGGCGGGCAAGGATTTATACCTCTCCGGCGGGGCGTTCCGGGCGCTGGCGCGCATTCATATTGCGCAGACGGGTTATCCGCTGAACATCGTGCACCATTACACCATCAACCGGGACGAAGCGCGGGACCTGGCCGGTGTGGTGAGCGAGGGCGGGCGCAAGCTGATAGAGCGTATGCCCGGCGTGCCGCGCCGCCGCATTGAGGATTTACCCTATGCGGCGGTGATTTTGCGCCGCTTGCTGCGCGCCACCGGCGCCGCACGGGTGGTGTTTTCCGCCAACGGGCTGCGGGAGGGCTGGTTTTCCCGCCTGTTGCCGCCGGAGATAAGGGATGAAGACCCGCTGCTGGCGGCATCTCGCGATATGGTGCGCGGCACAGTGCGGGATGCTAATCTGCCAAAGGCTTTGATAGCCTGGACAGCGCCTTTATTCCCCGATGAAACCCCGGCGCAGAAGCGCCTGCGTGAGGCCGCCTGCTGGCTCTCGGATATCGGCAGCCACGAACACCCGGAATACCGGGCTGAGCAAGCCTTTATGCGGGTGCTACGCCAGGCGGGGATGAGCCTGGACCACCATGCACGGGCGTTTTTGGCGCTGGTGACGGCGGTGCGTTACGAGGCGCCGCCGGAATCAGGCTTTCTTGCCCCCGCGCGGGCGTTGCTGGACATGCAGGCGGCACAGCGGGCCGATACTTTGGGCAGCGCCTTGCGTCTGGCCTATACGCTTTCCGCCGGCACGCCGCATTTGCTGGCGGGCACCGCGCTTAACCTGACCCGGAGCAGCCTGGCATTGAGCCTGGCGGCGGCGAATGGCGTGTTTGCGGGTGAGGCGGTGCTGCGGCGGCTGGAACGCCTGGCATTGATGCTGGGGCGCGAGGCAGAGACGGTTATGCAATAAAAAAAGCCGGAGGCTTTTGGCGCTCCGGCTTTTTTGTGAGTCCCGCGATAGTTTAGAGCGCGATGACTTTAGGTTTGCTCACTTTGTGAGCGAACCTAAAGTCTGAATCGCCCTCTATTTTATTGATTTAGAGGCGGATTCAGATTTTAGAGCGGATCACTGCGTGATTCGATCTAAAATCATCCGGCTCTAGTCATCTGAAAGTCTGGAGGCTTGGCTGTTGGCCTCGCCCAGCATCTCGATACGGCCGGTGATCTGCCCGCCATCCTCAACCTGCAGGCGGCGGCAGCGGGCGGTGCCCAGCACGCGGCCGGTGTTGCGCACAACCAGCGTGGCGCGGGCCACCAGCGTGCCGTCTATGGTGCCAGCCACTTCGGCGTCATCCACCTCAACCTCGCCTTTGAACACGCCGCCAGGGGCGATGGAGAGTTCGGTGGCGTTGATCATCGTCGCCTCGACCGTGCCTTCGACCACAAGGCGCTCAGCATCCTGCACGGTGCCCTGCACGGAAATACCACGGCCAACCACCAGGGTGCGGCGCTCTGGCGCATCGCGGGACGTGGTGTTGGGCATAAGCGGGCGAGGGGCAGAAGCGGGTGCCAATGGGTTGGAAGGCGTGGCAGGGGCGGGCGGCGGTGCGAAGGGCGAGCGGGCCATTGGGGTCTCCTGAAAGCTGGGTGGAACGAAAAGTTTATCCGGGGCGTTGCTCACCGGGGTCTCCTGTGTGGGGGCAGAGGGCTCAGCCTGCGCCACCGGTGGTGCGGGGGCAATGGGTTTTGGCTCATCCGGCTTGCGCTTGTTGAACACTGGACCTCCATGCTTGCTTATCGCGTTAAGCTCGCCGCCTAGCACGGGGCAGAACGGTAAACAACCTTCCCTGGTGTTTGCCGGAGAAGGTTTGGAATGCTAACCCTTCGCCTCTGTAATCCGGGGAGCGTTGCCGAATATGGCCGTGTCACAATTCGATATCACTGGCATTGGCAATGCCATCGTCGATTTTTTGCTACCAACAAATGACGAATTTTTAAGCCGCCACGACATGCCGAAGGGCGCGATGAGGCTGATCGACGCGGATACCGCAACCAGGCTGACCGCGGCGATGGCGGGCGGGGTGACGGCTTCGGGCGGTTCGGTTGCCAATTCCTGCGCGGTGGCGGCAGCACTTGGGGCGAAGGTGGCGTTTATCGGCAAGGTGGCCAAGGATGAGATGGGCGAGGTGTTCCGCCGTGAGATTGCCGCCGTTGGCGTGCATTACGGAACCGCGCCGCTGGAAGCGGCGGTGCCCACGGCGCGCTGCCTGATTCTGGTGACGCCGGATGGCCAGCGCACGATGAACACGTATCTGGGCGCGGGTGGGGAGTTCGGGCTGCATGACCTGGACGAGACGGTGATCGCGGCCTCGAAAGTGCTGTATCTGGAGGGGTATCTGTTCGACCCGCCAGCCGCACAGGCGGCCTTTGCCGAGGCGGCGCGCATGGCCCGCGCGGCGGGGCAGCAGACGGCTTTGTCCCTCTCCGATGCGTTCTGCGTGGACCGGCACCGCGATGGCTTCCGCCGGTTGATTGCCGAGGGGGTGGATATTCTCTTCGCCAATGAGGTGGAGGTGTGCAGCCTTTACGAGGTGAACAGCTTTGCGGAAGCGGCGGCCAGAGCAGCGGCGGATGTGAAGATTGCGGTGCTGACCCGCAGCGAGGCGGGCAGTGTGATTCTGCATGAAGGCCAGGCAATAGAGATTCCGCCCGTGCCGGTGCAAATGGTGGATACCACTGGCGCGGGCGATGCCTATGCAGCCGGGTTTCTGGCTGCTTACACACGCGGCGAGGGGCTGGAGGCGGCGGGGCGGTTGGGTGCCAAGGCAGCTTCGCTCGCCATTTCGCGCATCGGCGCCAGGCCCCCGGCGGCGGAGCTGGCGGCCCTGCTGGCGTGAATGTTTCCATCATTGTGCTGGCGGTGGCGGGGCTGCTGGCCGGCATGATGAACTCGTTGGCGGGCGGGGGGTCGTTTCTAACCTTTCCCGCTTTGCTGCTGGCTGGGCTTGACCCGCGTGCGGCTAACGTGACCTCCACCATCGCGTTGTTTCCCAGCCAGGCGGCGGCGGGCTGGACCAGCCGGAGCATGGCGGCGGGCGCGGCGGGGCTTTCGCTGCAAATGCTGTGCGCCGTTAGCCTGGTTGGTGGGGCGCTTGGCGCATTGCTGCTGTTGGCGACACCGGTGAGTTTTTTCACGCATCTGGTGCCGTGGCTGATTCTGTTCGCCACCCTGGTGTTCATCTGGGGGAGTTTTTTCAGGCGCAAGCGGGTGGAGGAACGGACGCCGATTTCCCCGCGCGTGGCGCTGGCGCTGCAATTTCTCATTTCGGTTTATGGTGGATATTTCGGTGGGGGCATCGGGTTTTTGATGCTGGCGGCGCTGACGGCTGTGGGGGTTGCCGTGCGCGCCGCCGGAGCCACGAAGAATGCGCTGGCGGGGATAATGAATGTTGCCGCCGTGGCGATTTTTCTGGTGGAGAGCAAGCAGAACTGGACCCTGGTTCTGGTGCTGGGCATCGCCGCGATGGTGGGCGCGCAGATTGGGGTGGTTATTTTGCGCCGCGTACCGGAGGCGGTTTTGCGGCTGGTGGTGAGCGGCACCGGCATTGCGCTTACGATTGGGATGTTTTTGCGGAGCTGAAATGGTGAACTCGTTTCAAATTCGCGCCTTCGTGAAATCTGATGAACAGGGCGTGGTCGATTTGATTCTGCCGATTCAACAGGGCGAGTTTGGCGTGCCGGTTACGTTGCAGGACCAGCCAGATTTGCTGGAGATACAAGGGTTTTATCAAATTGATGGTGGCGGGTTTTGGGTAGCGGAAGCAGAGGGGCGGATTATTGGCAGCATTGCCCTGAAGCTTTTGGCAGCGGCCAGGGCGCGTTGCGCAAGATGTTCGTGGCGGCCCCCTGGCGCGGCAAGCAGATGGGCGTGGCGCAGGCATTGCTGCAGACGCTGCTGGCCCATGCAAGCGGAACCGGAACGGAGGAGATTATTCTCGGCACGGTGGAGATTTTGCGCGCGGCCTGCCGGTTTTACGAGAAGAATGGTTTCGCGCGCGTGGCGGTGGAAGATTTGCCAGCGGCTTATCCGCGCATGGCGGTGGATACGTTGTTTTATAGGTTCAGGTTGGGTGGCGATGTGGTGGGATATCTCCGAGGGCAACCGGATGCGAGTGTTTGACGTGACGATGGGCGTGGTGATTTTGCTGGGCGTGGTGTTAATGGGGAGTGAGGCCGTGGAGGTACAAGGAAGTTATTGCGGCTTTCGACTTTAGTCGGCAATAGGAAGGTGTCATGAAGCATCCCAATAAGGGTCACTCGTCTGACTGTTCTAAATCGGACTAAGGAATGGTGTGACGTCACCGAAAGTCTCGTCGTTGCTCCCGTATATGATTATAGTTAATGGAGTTAAACCCTGCATTTGCAGCCGCTAGATAAAAATCGAGATCAGCCGTGAGAAGAGTGGCTCCGCTCGCTTGCAGAGTGAGTAGGACCGCATCGGTAAGACCTAAGCGAAGATAATCCCCGTGCTTTACAGCGATACTGCTTTTTACGTATTCCTCAGTCGAATTGTTGATAATATTTGCAAGAGATTGCGAAATTCGCGTTTTAATTGGATCTCCGATCTGGCGCACGAGATTCGAAGTTTCGGTAAGGACGTGGGGTGTGAATACGATACCTGACGATTTAGCTATCAGGGCGCTTACGATTTTAAAATCGTTTATGTCATAGGCCGACAAGTTCCTGTGTTTAGATATATAACTTTGATCCGCTAGGCCGACGGCAAACAAAACCGCAAGATTCGCGTCCAAAAGCAGGGGGCTAGCTATCTTAAGCGATTTACTCGGTTCGGTCTCGCTGCTTTACGGAAAGAACCATTCCATCATCACGGATTAAGACTACCTTATAGGAACGCCTTGGTGCGGCCTCTCCAGTCATCACTGTTAAGGGATTTCTAACGGTGTTCCACGGTCTAGAAAATCCAACTGTAACTCGCCACCCGTTTTCAGACGGTTCCCGCTCAACTTCCTCTAGCCCTAAGTTACTAAGGCCCTCTTCGGCAAAGAGATCGGTGATGTAAATCTTGGCCGCTTTGACTGCTTCCTTCACATCCATTAGCTTCATTCTTCCATTCTGATTCAGCAAGCCTTGCTTCGAAAACTATCATAATCGAAACAAAGAATATAGCCCAAGCTCGGAAGTGGGATAGAGAACGACTCAAACCCGCAAGCGATGAACGATCGCTTCACCCCATTCTAAAATCTAACAGGACGCTCCGCTTCTCACCCTAAACCCCCAGCAGATCCGGTTCCAGCGCGAAAGGTGCAAGCAATGCAGGGGCGATTGCCGGGCCGGTGCAGTGGGCAGTGCGCGGGGTTGACGAAAGGCTCAGCGGTTCGATGATTTTCAGCGTTTGTTTTGCAACTGGCATGGCGGGGTCGTGCCAGGAGATGGTGGGGCGGAGGGTTTGGAATTCTTCCAGCAGGAAGGTGTAATGCGTGCAGCCCAGGGCGATGGAGTCTATGGCCTCACCCCCTGGTTGCGCGAAGAGAGGTGCCACGGCGGCTGAAACATCCACCGTGGCACCTCGGAATTTTTGTTCAGCCAGCTCCGCCAAACTGGGCGCGCCAAGGGTGAACACCGTGCAGTCCGGCGCGAATTTTTCGATAAGGCCATTGAGGTAGGGTCGGCGCGCGGTGGCTTTGGTGGCGAGCACGCCGATGCTGCGCGTGCGGCTGGCGGCGGCGGCGGGTTTTATAGGCGGCACGCAGCCGATGAAGGGCAGCGCGAACGCTTCGCGCAGGGCGGCCAGGGCAATGGTGCTGGCGGTGTTGCAGGCAATCACCACCGCCTCGGGTTTTTGCCTTTCGATGGCCGCGCCGATGACGTGAATGATGTGCGGCAGCAGAATATCGTCCGGCTTGTCGCCGTAGGGAAAGAAGCCGTTATCGGCGAGATAGGTGAGCGGCAGGTTGGGGGCGAGCTGGTTGAGGGCCGCAACGACGCCAAGCCCGCCAATGCCGGAATCAAAAACCAGAATGGCCAATCAGAAATCCTCGGCTTCGGGGAATTCCACATCCCGATGCACATGGATGGACATGAGCACGCCAAAGCCCAGCATGACGGCGGTGAGAGCCGAGCCGCCATAAGAGATGAGCGGCAGCGGCACGCCGCCCACGGGAATGAGGCCCATCACCATTGAGAGATTGACGAAGCAGTAAAGAAAGAAATTGGTGGCGATGCCGAGCGCCACCAGCCGCCCATACACATGCGCGCAGGAAAGGGCAGTGTAATAGGCCAGCAGCACGATGCACATGAGCAGCCCCAGCACCACGGCGGAACCGAAAAAGCCGAATTCCTCGGCGATGATGGTGAAAACAAAATCCGTCTGTTTTTCAGGCAGGAAGTTGAGCTGGTTTTGCGTGCCATGCAGAAAGCCCTGGCCGAAAAACCCGCCGGAGCCGAGCGCGATCTTGCTCTGGATGATGTTGTAGCCTGCACCCAGAGGGTCTGAGCCTGGGTTGAGGAAGATGTCGATCCGCGCTTTCTGGTAGGCGTGAAGATGATGATAAATAACCGGCGCGCAGATGGCGATGACAATGATGACCAGCGCGAACCACCACCAGCGCACGCCCGCCCCCAGCATGACCGTGGCGCCGATGGCCCCGGTAATGACGGCGGTGCCGAGATTTGGTTCTTTCAAAATCAACCCCATCGGCAGCAGAATGGCCAGCACAACCGGCAGCACGAAAAGCGGATTGCCGGTTTGCTCGGGTGTAGCGCGCTGAAAATACCGGGCCAGCGCCATGGCCAGGAATAATTTCATCAACTCCGAGGGTTGAATTTCAATGCCGCCCACGGTCATCCAGCGTTTGGCGCCCAGGCCCACATGGCCGAATTTCATCACCGCGATAAGCAGGAGGATACCAAATACCCAGGCCGGCCAGGAGAGTTTGGCGATGAAGCGGATATCTACCATCGCGATGCCGAGCATGAGCACCAGCGCGCCGCAAAACCGGATAAGCTGGCTTTGTGCATAAGGCTGGGGCGAGCCGCCGGCTGCGGAATAAAGGGCCGCATACCCCACCCCCGCCAGCAGGCAGACGCAAAGCACGAACAGCCAGTTCACCCGCATGAGCTTACGCGCCAGGCCAAAGGAACGCTCCCGGAAGGGGCGGCGCAGGCTAAGGCTGCCGTATTCGATCATGCGCTGGCACCCTGCTGCGGCACGGTTAATGGCGGCATGGGCGGTGGGTTGGCCAAGGGTTGGTCCCGCCCGGCGGGGTCGTTCAGCAAAGCGTAGGTCATCAGGTCGTGCGCGATGGGTGCCGCGGTTTGCGCGCCGAAATTGCCGTGCTCCACCATAACGGCCATGGCATATCGTGGTGCGTCGGCGGGCGCATAGGCCACAAACCAGGCATTCGGGCGCTGTGCCCAGGCCATGGTCATGTCGTTAAAGTTTCTGGCTTTTTCCGCGGCGGAGTTGTTGTGCACCTGGGCGGTGCCGGTTTTGCCCGCCATTTGTACGCCAGGGATGGTAAGCCGCGCGCCATAGCCGGTGCCAGCGGGGTCGTTCACCACCTCAAACAATCCCTGACGGATAACCGCGAGGTGCTGGTCGTCCACATCCAAAGCCGGGGCCCCGCCGGGCAGGGATTCAGGTTGCAGCACCCCGCCAGCGCGGCGGGCCAGATGCGGGGTGACGGCAAGGCCCGAGGCCAGCCGGGCAACCATGGTAGCCTGGGCGAGCGGGGTGAGCTGCGTATAGCCCTGGCCGATGCCCTGCACCACGGTATTGCCTTCCACCCAATGGATGCCGTGCTGCTTGGCCCAGTCATGCGTGGGCACCAGCCCAGTTTGCGCGTTCGGCACGTCCGAGCCGAGATCGACACCCTGGCCCATGATCGATGCCATTTCGGCGATGCGGTCGATACCGGTATCCAGCGCGGTTTT
>JAGWIL010000433.1 GCA_028866335.1 Rhodospirillales bacterium | reverse complement strand
CGCAAGCTAACCGCCCGCCTCACACCTGTCGAGCGTCAGGCCAGGGCGTATTCGGCTTCCGGCGTGTAGGTTGGCTGATCCTTGCCAAGAAAGGAACTGAACAGGGTGACGTTATCCACGCGGATGGGCACCGAGCGGTAGAGGTTGTTCGCCTGCACAAAACTGGTGAGCGCTGGGGTTACCGCCTGGTCCATCCGCGCCAGGGTTACATGCGGGGTGAAGCGGCGTTTTTCCGGTGCCAGCCCCACGCGGTGCAGGGCAGTACCTACTTTGGTTTGCAGCCGGGCCAGATCCTCATTGCGTTCGACCCCGGCGAACAGTGTGTTCACCCGTCCGTTCTTTTCAAACCAGCCAAGCCCTGAGAGCGAGAACGTGAAACCACGCCCGCGCAGGCTGGCCAGAGCAAGGTCTATCTCCTCGGCCTGCAACCGGTTGGCCTCGCCGATAAACCGCAGCGTGAGATGGAAATTATCCTCCGGCACCCAGCGGGCACCGGGAAGATTGCAAGAGAGTTCGCTGAGTTGTTCCTTGACCTCCCAGGGGAGATCGATTGCGACGAACAGGCGCATAGCATGGGCCCCTCTTTAAAGTTTCAGCGAATCGCCAAGCAAATTTTGCCTGATCCAGGATTAGCGGGTCAATGATTATATGGGGGCGGTGGCCTCAACCAACCATGTCAAAGCGTTAACAGTCAGATACGGCGACAAGGCGGCCCGCACCCGCGCATGATAATTATTGAGCCATTCCAACGACTCGCGCGGCAGCAAGCCAGGTTCAATCAGCGCACGGTCGAATGGCACCAGCGTTAATGTCTCAAACCGCAGAAAGGGCTTTTTCGCTGCTGGCAGGTCGGCTCTTTGCACCAGCAGCAGGTTTTCCAGGCGGATGCCGTAAGCGCCCGGCAGGTAGTAGCCCGGCTCGTCGGAAAGGATCATCCCTTCCGCCAGCGCCACCGGCTTTGCCGCGCGGGAGATGCTGGCCGGGCCTTCATGCACGGAAAGATACGCCCCCACGCCATGGCCGGTGCCATGGTCGTAGTCCAGCCCCGCGCGCCAAAGTTCCTGGCGGGCGAACGCATCCAGATGCGCGCCGGCTACCCCTACTGGAAACACTGCCCGGGCCAGGGCGATGGTGCCCGCCAGCACGCGGGTTACATGCGCTTTCACCTCTGCGGGCGCAGGGCCGGGGCCAGTCCAGATGGTGCGGGTGATGTCGGTGGTGCCGTCCAGATACTGGCCGCCGCTATCAATCAGATAAACCTCATTGGCGTGAATTGGCCGGTTGCTGCCCGGCGTTACCCGGTAATGGATGATCGCACCATTCTCCCCCGTGCCGGAGATGGCGGGGAAGCTCTCGCCCTTGAATAATTCCTGCTGTGCCCGGCGGCTGAGCAGATATTGTGCGGCGGAGATTTCGCTCTCCTCGCCCTTTGGCAGCATCGCGGCGGCCCAGGCAAGAAACTCCACCATCGCCACGCCGTCACGCAGATGCGCGGCGCGGGCACCATTCTGTTCGGCTTCGTTTTTGCAGGCCCGGGGCAGGGCCACAGGGTCTGGCGCGTTGGCAATCACCGCCCCAGCCTGTTCCAACGCGGTTTTAAACCAGGCGGGTTGGGTGGCTGGGTC
>JAGWIL010000432.1 GCA_028866335.1 Rhodospirillales bacterium | reverse complement strand
CCAGGTGCCGATTCTGTGCTGCGCGCTTACCAGGCCCAGCAGCGGCCCATCAACATGGCGATGCTTCTGGGAATGGACGCGCTGGACCGGTTGTTTTCCACCAATTTCCCGCCCGTGCGGCTGGCGCGGGATTTAGGCCTGGCGGCGGTGGAGCGGATGCCGCGCCTGAAGCAGCGCTTCATGCGGGCGGCGATGGGGCGGTAAGGCCGTAAAATAACTCACCAAACTGCCCGGAAGGGCGTTTTTTTGTGTAAGCAGGCAGCATGTTCCTCACGCTGCTTATCCTCCTCGCCGCCATTGTGCTCGCCGTGCCTTTATCCCGTTATGCGGGGCTGGGGAGTATTCTCGGCTACCTCGTCGTGGGAGTCATCATCGGCCCTTCCGTAACGGGGCTGATTACCAATGTGAACGAGATCAGCGATGTGTCGGAACTCGGCGTGACAATGCTGCTGTTTCTCATCGGGCTGGAGCTGCGGCCGCATCGGCTTTGGGTGCTGCGCAAGGCGGTGTTCGGCATGGGTGCGGGGCAGATGATCCCCACCTCCCTGGTGCTGGCTGGAATCATCACACTGTTTGGCGTACCAGGGCGGGACGCCGTGGTACTGGGCATTGGGCTCGCCCTTTCTTCCACCGCCATTGCCCTACCGCTGCTTTCTGAACGTAATCTGCTGCCAACCATTCCTGGGCGCGATGCTTTTGCCGTGCTGCTGTTTCAGGACATGGCGGCGATTCCGGTTTTGGCCCTGCTGCCCATTCTGGCGGGCAGCGGCATGCCGCATTTCTCGTGGGAGGATGTGGCGCGGGGGGCAGCCGTAGTGGCGGTGATTCTGGGTGGCGGCATTTTGCTGGTGCCGCATCTTTTCCGCATGGTGGCAGCGGCAAAAGCGCCAGAGGTGTTCACCGCCACGGCACTGTTGCTGGTGGTGGGCACAGCGGCGCTGGCAAATTGGGCGGGGCTTTCGGCCTCTTTGGGCGCGTTTCTGGCCGGGGTGATGGTTTCAGATTCCGATTACCGGCATGAGCTACAGGCCGATATCGAGCCCTTCGAGGGGCTGCTGCTTGGGTTTTTCTTTATCTCTGTTGGCATGTCCGCCGATATTGGCCTGTTGCTGCACAAGCCTCTGGAAATTTTGCTGCTGGTGATCGGGCTAACTGCAATAAAGGCGGGCATTGCCTTCGCGGTCAGCTATCTGCGCCGCCAACTTACCGGGGCAGCCTTACGGTTTGCCTTGGCGCTGCCGGAGGGCAGCGAATTCGGGTTCGTGCTGTTCGCTGCCGCCGTGGCGCAAGGCACATTGGATAAAACCCTGGCGGCGGAGGCAACGCTGGTCATCGCACTCTCCATGATGGTCGCCCCCGTGCTGTTCTCGCTCTCTGAGCGTTTCGCCATGCCCAAGCTGGAAGCCAGAAAACAGCAACGTCCGTTCGACCGGCTGGAGAATTTGCAGGCGGCCCCTGTCATCATCTGCGGCTTCGGCCGCGTGGGGCAGATTATCGGGCGGGTTCTGGCCATGCAGAAAATCCGCTTCACCGCGCTGGACCGCAGCTCTACCCAGGTGGATTTTATCCGCCGGTTCGGGGTGAAAGTGTTCTACGGCGACCCCACGCGCGAGGAGCTGATGCGCTCCGC
>JAGWIL010000431.1 GCA_028866335.1 Rhodospirillales bacterium | reverse complement strand
CTGGATTTGGAAGGCCCGGACTTATCTGTGCAAGGGCAACGGCGGGGGCGGGTTTTCACGCTGCAAAATGCACATATCGGGCGGACCATTGCCAGCGGTACGCTCACGGCTCCAGCCAGCCCCAGCGCGCCATGGGTGTTGCGGGCCACCGGCGCGGTGCTGGATTTGCGACGAAGCGGCTGGAAAGCAAGCACGAAAACACCAGCCAAATCCTCACTACCCAAACCCACAGCAACCGGTGCGCCCTGGCAGGCCACGTTGGCGTTTCAAACCCTGTATGTCTCCAAGCCGCCCGCTCCGGGGCTTGCCGATGTTAGCTTCTCCGCTTCAGGGCAGGGGTATAACCTTAATCAGGCTACCGGCTCGGCGCAGGGGGTGAGCGTTACCGTGGCCCCGGTTTCCGCCACGCGTCACAGCCTGAACATCCAGGGCGATGACGCGGGGACATTGCTGCAGGCGCTGGGGGTTTATGGCGCGATGCGGGGGGGTAAGCTGGCTCTGCAAGCTGAATATGGCGGCGGCCCGGCCGATGGTGTTTTGAAGCTGAGCCAGGCGCGGCTGGTAAATGCGCCGGGCTTCATTAAAATTTTGCAGGCAGCCACGCTTTATGGCGTGGCCGAGGCGGTTTCCGGCCCTGGCTTGCTCATAGACCACGCGACCGTCCCGTTCACGCTGGATAACGATGTACTGAGCTTGCACGGAGCTGATGCCTATTCTGAATCGCTAGGCTTTACCGCCAGCGGAACGGTGAATACCGGCACCGGCATTTGCAACCTCGCCACCACGATTATCCCGGCCTATGCGATTAATGCGCTGCCGGGGAAAATTCCGCTGCTGGGCCATTTGTTTTCGGCGGAAAAGGGCGGTGGGCTGATTGCCATGCGGGCGCATGTGCAAGGCCCGCTTGATAACCCCGATGTGCGGGTGAACCCGCTTTCAGCCCTCACGCCGGGCTTTCTGCGGGGTATTTTCGGGCTTGGCGGGGGCAAGCCGCAAAGCCCGCCCCCGGCTAAAAATTAGCTCTGCGCGGGGGCCTTGGAGACCACAACCATGGCCGGGCGCAGTAACCGGCCATTCAGCTGCCAGGTCTGACTCCAGGCTTGCAGCACGGTGCCAGCGGGGTGCTCGGCACTTTCCTGCTCCGCCATGGCCTGATGCAGATTGGCGTCGAATGCCGCACCGGTCGGGTCTGTGCGGGTGATGCCATTGCGTTCCAGAACCCCGGTGAAGGAGCGTTCAATCCCCTCAAAGCCATCGCGCAGCTTGGTAACAAGCTCGGGTTCGTCCTCGGTTTTTTTCGGCATACTGTCGATGCCGCGCTTCAGGTTCTCAGCAGCTTCAGCCACGTCCTTGGCGAATTTCTGCACGGCATAAAGCCGGGCGTCATCCACCTCGCGCTTGGTACGGGCGCGCAGATTGGCCATTTCTGCCTCGGCGCGCAGCCATTTGTCGCGCATCTCCTGTAATTCCTGCTCCAGCCGGGTAATGCGTTCATCCGGCGCCTCCAGCAGTTTTTCATCCTGCGGGGCCTGGTCTTCGGGCATCATATCTTCATGTTCGGTCATGGCGCGGAATTAGGAGATAAATCGGTTTCAAACAAGATCAGCCGCCCAATGCCAGGCTCGCGGCTTTG
>JAGWIL010000430.1 GCA_028866335.1 Rhodospirillales bacterium | reverse complement strand
CGCCAGCAGCAGGATGAGCAGAAACAACCCCAGGAACCCACCCTCGCTACCGATGCGCAAATATTCGTCGTGTGCCGCGTTGGTGCCGAGAAGCTGGCTGAGCTGTGAGGTGACGGGGATGATGACCTTGCCGGCCCCCACTCCCCAGCCGAGCCAGGGCGATTGCTGCATCGCCTGAATAAAAAAGGGCCATACCAGCGTGCGGTGGGATAGGTCTGTGGCCTCGCCAAGCTGGGTCAGGTCCACCGCGCGCAGGAACCCCAGCAGCCCAGACCCCAGCAATGCGAGGGACGCCAGCGCCCCGGCGGCGGCCAGCGCCATCAGCCGTTTTTGCATGAGCAGCAGTGCCAGCAACAGCAGCGCTGCCATGGCCAGAGGCGAGCGTGCGCCGGTGAGCAGAATGATGATGAAATTTAAACCCGCCATCGCCGCCATGGCTGGCCGTGGGTTTTCCGCCAGTTCCAGCACCGTGGCGTAAAGACCAATCAGCGCAAAACCGCCCAGGAAGGGCGGCTGCCCGTTGCCACCCAGCCGGAGTGCGCCTTGTTCCAGCACGTAGAATTGGTCCAGCCCAGCCAGAGCCAAAATTGCATCCACCCCCACCGCGAAAACCGGTGCGAAGATGATGGCCAGGATGGCGGCGCGGCGGAATTTTTCCGGCAGGCGCACAAAGCCGAACAGAAAGGGGGCAGCGGAGCCAACGAGAGAGCGCATCGAGGCTTGCAGGCTTAAGCCCGGATGCAGCCCATGGATGAGCCCGGTGCAGAACATGAACAGAAAGGCGAAGGCGGGGTTCCAGCGATCTGATTTCAACCCGCCTTGAATGGCCACACCCGCCAGCACCACCAGCCCATAGGCTTTCAGCAGCCCGGCGGTGGTTTCGGGGTCGCCAGTTACGCCGTTCAGCCAGTTATCCGGCCCGGTGGCGAGTGCGAGCACCCACAGCACCAGCCCCGCCCTTGGCCAACACACCGCCAGCCCGGCCAGCAGCAATGCCGGAATCACAACCATGAATTGCATCATGGCGCTCTCATAGCTGGTTCGGCTGCCGCGCGCTTGAGATTTTCATCCAATGGCCCGACAATATCGGCATGATCCTGAATATGTTAGAGGCAGGCGAAGGCCCGCCGCTGGTGCTTTTGCACGGGCTGTTTGGTGCCGCGCGCAATCTCGGGGTTTTATCCCGTGGGCTTTCCTCATCGTTCCGCGTCCTGGCCTTCGACCAGCGCAACCATGGCGAAAGCCCGCATGATCAGGCCATGGATTATGCCACCATGGCGGCGGATGTGGCGGAAACTCTGGCGCAGCTTGGCGTGCGGCGCGCCCGTTTCTGTGGCCATTCCATGGGCGGCAAAACCGCGATGATGCTGGCGCTGACGGAACCTGAGCTGGTGGAGAGGCTGGTGGTGATGGATATCGCCCCGGTGACTTATGGCCATGACTATTCTGATATGGTGGCGGCGATGCAGGAAGTGCCGCTCTCACCGGCACTTACCCGTGGCGAGGCCGATAAGGCGATGGCCGCGACCGTGAAGGAAGCGCCATTGCGGGCTTTTCTGCTCAATAATCTGGTGTTGGGCGCAGCGCCGCATTGGCGGCTGGGGCTGGAAGAGATTAGCGCCAATATGAGCAATTTGTTCCG
>JAGWIL010000429.1 GCA_028866335.1 Rhodospirillales bacterium | reverse complement strand
GGATGCTGGAGAACCGCGTGCACCAGGCTAGCTTTAAGGCTGTGCGCGCCCGCAATGCCGCCCACCCGATTGAGGAAGTGGGTGCCAAGCTGCGCGGCATGATGCCCTGGATTTCCAAGGGCGCGCTGGTGGACAAGGCGAAGAACTAATCAGCCGTTGACGGTACTGCCTGGCGGATTTCAGCCAGGCAGTTTTAACCCGGCCCAGATGGGCGAGAGAGACGGGTTGAATGCGGTGCCTGCGCTGGGTGGCAGGCGCGACTGGCGGAAGAAATAATCCTCGAACGCGTCTTCAAGGCTGGCCCGCGAGTAGGCGGGTGAGGCCTGATTTGTGCTGGCATAGGCGGTGCCGGTGGTGCCGCCGGGTTGAGAATGTGGACGCGGCTGGGCTGTGCCTTGTGCACCTGGGCCATATGGCCATCGCCGGTTGGTAACATAGATGCATTGGTGCCGCTTGCGGCATCAGTGGGCACAAATTGCTCCAGGATTCCGCCTGCGCGACTTTGGGCGCGCGGCCCGAAACTGGTTGCGGCCCTGCTTTGCCCCATTGGTGCAAAAGGATGGCCGGAAGCCTTGTTGCCGGGGCGCGGCAGAAGCATGGCGTAGCGTTCAGCCCCCTGGTTTGCAGGCATCTTTGCGGCTTGGGTGTGCGCGGCGGCGATGACCGCGCGGTAGCCGGGTGCTGCCTCGCGCTGACGCATTTATGCCGCCGCCGCTAAAGTGATCTGCATGGCGTGTGTGGCCGTGGCGTGAGAGACTCTGGCCAAGCCGAAGGACGCAGCGCCGCGCCGGGCGGGCGCGAATGGCGCCGGTTTCGCGTGTTGCCACGGTGCCGGGGCGAGACGGCATCGCGGCGGTGAGTTTCATGAGCATGTGGTGCAGCCGCAAATGGGCGTGCATGTGTGCCATGGCCGCGTGCGCGCGGGCTTTCCTGGCATGATGCCGTGCTCTTTCGGCGGGGGTTTTGGGTAGGCGCTGTGCATCAGGCGACGTGCCAAGCTGGACGCCACTGTGGCCGATCGAGTTTGCGCCTGGGGGCATATTCACGGCTGGCGAAAAGCCCGATGAGGTGTTTGGAAACGTGAAATTATAGCCTGCGAATCGCTTCATATATTGTGAAGTCAAAACTTTATTCTTGTCGCGGCGATCGATTGTACCGCCTGATGAAAGAAACTCTTTTACAGAACGTTGTCCGGTCAAGTGTGCGCCGGCGAGCAGGCCAGATTCCGTGATGAGGATTCCGCCGACTGTCTTGCCTATATAAGACCAGTAATTGTGCAGATACTCGAAGTTCTTTTCTGTAAAGTTCTGAAATGCGACGTTTTGCGCGGATGGTGTAGAGAGGAAAGCCGCATCCGACGTTACGCCTAAGCTTTTGGCAAGGGCTGTCCAATTTCCGTGAGCATCTTGAAACCCAGCGTCCTTTAACGCAGGTTATTGCATTTGGTAGGCGCCCATATATCCATACTTGTTTACTGATCCGTAATTATCAGTCGATTCTCTTTGCCGTATGGCCGCAGCGAAGGCGGCGAAGGCAGAGCTTGAAAAAACGGAGCCGCTCATTGTTTAATCCCCTGAGGTATTACTTCCAAGTTTTGCCGCTCCATGTCCATTCATTGGATACATCTCCATGGGTACAAAAAAAGAGC
>JAGWIL010000063.1 GCA_028866335.1 Rhodospirillales bacterium | reverse complement strand
CCCTGCACGCCCTTGCCGGGCAGGGATTTGAAATTCGCCGCAGGCTGCACATTATTCTGACGCAAGGGGATGGAAAGCGGGTGCGTGTCCTCTGCCGCCAAAGCCGCGGCGATGCTGCGCAGCCTCACCTCATCCAGCCCGCCCAGCATTTTCACCGCCGCCAGCTGCGGCTGGCCCGTGGTGAGTGTGCCGGTTTTGTCGAAGGCCAGAACATCGATATTCGCCGCGGCCTCCAGCGCATCGGCATCACGGAACAGAATACCCGCTTGTGCCGCCGCACCCGTGCCGGCCATAATCGCCGCGGGCGTCGCCAACCCCAGCGCGCAGGGGCAAGCGATAACCAACACTGAAACAGCGCAGATAATCGCATGGGCAATGCTGGCACCATATAGCAGCCAAGCCCCAAAGGTAATCGCTGCCAGCACCAGCACCACCGGCACAAACCAGGCGGAAACTCTGTCTGCCAAACGCTGTACGCGCGGCTTGGCCGATTGCGCCTGGTCGATCAACCGCGCCATGCGGTCTAGAAAGCTCTCGCCGGGGGCGGCCGTAACGCGCAGGCGCAAAACGCCATCCAGGTTGAGCGTGCCCGCCAGCAGCTTCGCCCCCGGCCCGCGCGGTTGCGGCAGCGCCTCGCCGGTGACGGGGCTTTCATCCACGCTGCTTTCGCCCGCCAACACCTCGCCATCCACCGGCACGCGCTCACCCGGGCGGATGAGAATATCATCGCCAGGCTGGAGTGATGCCACCGGCACATCCCCGCCCGCCGCCAGATGCGCCTGTTCAGGCCGCAGCTTTTGCAGGCCAGAGATGGATTTCGCTGCCTCCCGCTTGGCCCGGCCTTCCAGATATTTACCCAGCCGCACAAGGGCGATCACCGCCACGGCACTTTCGAAATAAAGCGGGCCACCGGCAAAGAAATCCCACACCGAAAGCCCGTAAGCGGCACTGGTGCCAAGCGCCACCAGTAGATCCATATTGCCGGAACCCGCTTTCGCCGCCAGAAACCCCGCCCGGTAAAACCGCGCGCCCAGCCAGAATTGCACCAGCGTGGCACAAAGCAATTGCAGCCAGCCCGGCACCGGTACGGCCATGGCCAGCACCACCGGCGCGGATAATACGGCCGCCGCCAGCAGCTCAATCAATTCCCGCTTTGCATGGCTCGGCCGCGGGGTTTCAGCCGGGCTGGCGGTATATCCGGCTTTGGCTACGGCTTCTTCCAGCGCCGCCAGAGACACCCCGGAACCGGCCACAACATGCGCGCGCTCGGTGGCCAGATTCACCGAAACATTCTGCACGCCCGGCACACGCTTCAGCACTTTCTCAACCCTAGCAACACAGCTCGCACAGGTCATGCCGCCAATGGCGAGTTCAGTGTTTTTTGTGGAAATAACAACCTGATCCATGCCCGATGATATGGGTCTCCTATCATGGGAAGGTCAAGGGCTTGACGTTGCCATTATGGGAACCCTTATATCCGGCATCTGTTGTAAAGGACTAGGCTCATGAATTTTACCGTACCGGACATGGATTGCGGCGGGTGCGTTCGCTCAATCACCGAGGCGATTCACAAAATCGACCCGCAAGCGAAGGTAGACGCCGATTTGAAAACCAAGCTGGTCAGCGTGGGCGGCACGGCGGATAGGGCCGTTTACGCAACCGCCATTGAAAATGCTGGCTTCGACGTGGAAAAAACTGCCTGACGGGCTTTCATGCCTCGACTTCATAGCCCAGACGCTCGATCGCGGGGCGCAGCATTTCCACCACCGGGGCGAGATGCTTCAAATATCGCCTGTAGCGATAGCGCGAACGGTCGTAGAGCTTCTCCGTCACCTGCGCGTAAGATGCCGTGCGTGCATAACGCGTGTTCTGCTCGAAGGAGAGGCAGCGCGGGTCGAATTCAACCCCGATAAAATCAAGAAGTTTACGAATCTGCGCCTCCTGGTCCGTCACCATCTCCTCATAGCGCACCGCCAGGTAGCGCAGGTTTAAATTCTGCCGGTAATGTTCCACTAGCGCTGCGAGCAGATTGTAATGCGCTGCGATGCTCTCCAGCCGTGCAGCGCAAAAATAACCATGTGTTAAATGATTTGAATAAACCGAGAGCACCACATCCAGCGGGTGGCGAAGCACATGAACCATCGGCGATTGCGGAAACAATAGCGAGATGAGCCCCAGATGCATTTCGTTCAACGGCATCTTATCCGTAAAAAACCCTGCCCCTGCTTTAAAGATACCCGCCTTGCGCGCGCGGCTGAGGTAATAATCGCGCAGCTCCTCCAGCCCGTCGCGCTGGTCGCCCATCCATAATTCCGCCAGGGCTTCGGGGTAAGCCAAAGGGCTGGCCAGCAAACGCGGCATAATCTGCGTGATGTCGTTGATGAAGGGCAGCTCATCGCCCGCCGCGATTTGCGGATGCACGGAGAGCGTTTGTTCAATCAGCGTGGTGCCGGAACGCGGAAAGCCTAGAATGAAGATGGGCTGCGGTATATCCACGCGCAATGCGGCAACCGGCAGCGTTGCCAATCGGCGCTGCGTGAAAAACCCTTGCAGCCGTGCGGCCATATCCGTGGCGGCTTCCGCCATGTAGGTTCGGCCGCCCATTTCCAGCGCCGCGTTCTTGCCTGCCGCAAAACAGGCAAAGGCTTCGTCGTAGCGGCCCATCTGGTCCAGCAACCTGCCTTTCTCGGAAAGCTCAGCAGGGCCGAGATGCCGGCCATTCTTCTCCGGTTGGTCGAGTATCGCCAGCGCCTCCTCGTTACGCTTCAGGCGCGAGAGCAATGTGGCGCGGGTAAGCTGCATAGAAGGGTTGCCCGGCAGCAGTATTTCCGCTTCATCCAGCAGCGCCAGCGCACGGTCGAATTTGCGGTCTGCCTCCTCCATCTTTGCAAAGCCCAGCATGGTCTGCGCCACGCCCGGCTTTAGCGCCATGGATTGCTGGTAGAGTGCCCGCGATTCTTCAATCCGCCCCTGGGTTTTTAAATTCCAGGCCAAATTGGCGAGGGTGATCGGCTCTTTGCCCTCTGCCAGTTCCAACACCCGGCGGTAATGATACTCGCCAACTTGCGGGCGGTTGGCCTCGGTTAGTACCAGCCCCATTAAATTATGCGCCTGGGCGTTTTGCGGCGCGATGCGGATGGCGTTGCGCGCATGAATTTCGGCTTCGGCCAAAGCGCCCTTGGCAAGCAGCAGCAATGTAAGCTCGTTGGTGGCGGTAAGGTTATTCGGGTTCAGCGTTACCGCACGGCGGATAAGCGCCTCCGCCGCCTGCGGGCGATTCTGCTGCCGGCAAAGCCGAAAGAGCAGCAACAGCGCGTCCTCGTCCCCTGGTGCGAGCTCCAGAATCTGGCGCGCGGCGGCCTCGGCGGCGGCAACATCCCCGGCATTGAAAGCAGTTTGCGCCTGGCCCAGCAACGGCACCAACATCCCCGCCGCTTCGCGTGGAGAAAGCGTTGAAAGATCAAGCGCGCAGCAGCGCATATGCCGAAGGCCGGAACCGCAGGTGCAAAGAGAAAGATCAACCATGGCGGGACTGTACCGGGCTCTACCCCGGCCCGCTAGCCAGCCGGAAAGCTGTTGTTAACAACGCGCCGGGGCAGCAGCACCGGGCCAATTTGCGCCAGCAGCAATGCGCCAAACAATAAAATGCAACCTAGCCAACCGGTGTTGCTCATACGCTCATGCAGAATAATGGCGGCGAACAACGCCGCGAACAACGCTTCGGCCATCAATATCACGGCGGTATCCGTCGCCCCGGTATGGCGCTGGCAAATGGCCTGCAACAAAAACCCCAGCCCGCCGGAAATGACGCCGCCATAAAATAACTGCGGCAGGCAGCTCGCCACCGCGTGCCAATGCGGCAGCCCGCCACCCACGGCAGAGCCCAGCACCACGCAGGCCAGGGATTGCCCAAGTGCTGCCGCCACAGGCCGGCCCGTGCCCCGCACCACGCGCTGCATCAGCAATATCTGCACCGCGAAGCCAAAGGCCGAGATGATCACCGCCACATCGCCGCGCGCGAGCGAACGAAAGCCGCCGCCCAGAAACCAGGTTCCGGCCAGGGCCAGCAGCGCCGCCAGCCACACCAGCGGGTGCGGCGCCCGGCGCAGGAAAATCACCTCCAGCACCGGCACGAAAATAACATACAGCCCGGTGAGAAACCCGGCATGGGTGACACTGGTGAATGCCAGCGCCCATTGCTGCAACAAAGTAGAGACCGCGAACACCAGCCCCAACAGCACAATGCCACCCAGCCCGGCCAGAAAAGACCCCGCCCGCCGCGTCTCAACCACGCCCAAGGGAAGCACCACTAGAAACGCCAGCAGGAAGCGCAGGCCCGTGTACCAACCCGCGTTTAAATAAGCCGTACTTTGCGCCTGCGCGACAAAAGCCCCACCCCATAGGGCAGCAGCCAAAAGTAGCAGAGAATTAGCGGTGAGACGGGACATGAAACGCCTCGCTTCTCTCAGGAAATGCGAGAAACCACAAGCATGCATCTGGACTGGACGCTTGCGGCTGTCATGGTTAGATGCCGTTCATGAACACCAAATCCCCCGCCTGCCCGCAATGCAGCCTGGAAGAGACACATCTCTCCGGCGAGACTTACGTCTGTTCGACCTGCGGCTATGAATGGCCTGCCGAATTGGGTGAAACCCAGGAGATTATAAAAGACGCCAACGGCACCGTGCTCGCCAATGGCGACACAGTTACCTTGATAAAAGATTTAAAGGTGAAAGGTTCGTCAACGGGCCTTAAGGTCGGCACCAAGCTGAAAAACATCCGGCTGCATAGCGGTGACCACGCCATCGAATCCGGTGATTATTTCATCAAGCAGGAATTCGTGAAAAAGGCCTGAGCCATGCAAACAAAAACGGCGCCTCGCGGCGCCGTTTTTAGTTTCAATGCGCCTCTTCCGGTGCCTTCTCGTCGTCACCATCACCCTCGGTTTCCGGTTTGGGCAAAGCCAAAGCCGGGGCTTCGGAAACGTCGAACGCTAGCTTGCCGTCCTTCACGCTCACCTTCACCGCACCGCCCTTCACCAGCTTGCCGAACAGCAGCTCCTCGGCCAGCGGCTTCTTGATCTGCTCCTGGATCACCCTTCCCAGCGGCCTTGCGCCATAAAGCGGCTCGTACCCCTGCTCGGCCAGCAATTCCTTGGCGGCGGAGGAAAGCTCGATGGTCACATTACGGTCAGCCAACTGCGCTTCCAACTGCATCACGAACTTCTCCACCACGCGGCCGACAATTTCTGGTGTGAGTGCCGCGAAGGGGATGATCGCATCCAGCCGGTTGCGAAATTCAGGCGTGAACAGCTTCTTCACCGCATCCTCATCCTCGCCCGTGCGGGCAATGCGGCCAAAGCCCATGGCGGGCTTCTGCATGTCCGCCGCACCGGCATTCGTGGTCATGATGAGAATGACGTTACGGAAATCCACCTGCTTGCCGTTATGGTCGGTGAGCTTCCCATGATCCATGATCTGCAACAGGATGTTGAACAGATCCGGATGCGCTTTCTCAATCTCGTCCAGCAGCAGCACACAATGCGGGTGCTGGTCGATGGCATCGGTCAGCATACCGCCCTGGTCGAACCCGACATAGCCCGGCGGTGCGCCGATCAGCCGCGAAACCGAGTGCCGCTCCATATACTCAGACATATCGAACCGCGTCAGTTCAATGCCCAAGGTGGAGGCCAGCTGCCGCGCCACCTCGGTTTTGCCAACGCCGGTGGGGCCTGAGAACAAATAATTGCCAATCGGCTTTTCCGGGTCGCGCAAGCCTGCGCGGGAAAGCTTCATCGCCGCGGCAAGCGCCTCGATGGCGGTGTTCTGCCCGAACACCATCGCCTTCAAATCGCGCTCCAGATGCCGCAGCACCTCCTTATCGTCATTAGAGACGGATTTGGCCGGGATGCGGGCGATTTTGGAGACCATTTCCTCGACATCCTTCAGCGTCACGGTCTTGCGGCGCTTATTCTCCGGCAGCAGCATCCGCGCCGCACCGGCTTCGTCGATCACGTCAATCGCCTTATCCGGCAGCTTACGGTCGTTGATGTATTTGGCCGAAAGCTCCACGGCGGCGCGGATCGCGTCATCGGTGTAGCGCACCTTGTGGTGTTTCTCGTAAGCAACTTTCAGCCCGCGCAGAATCTTCACCGCATCCTCGACCGAAGGCTCGTTCACGTCGATCTTCTGGAAGCGCCTCACCAGCGCGCGGTCCTTCTCGAAATAGTTGCGGAACTCCTTATAGGTGGTGGAGCCGATGCAGCGCAGCGTGCCCTGTGCCAGAGCGGGCTTGAGCAGATTGGAGGCATCCATCGCCCCGCCAGAGGTCGCCCCCGCGCCGATAACGGTGTGAATTTCGTCGATAAACAAAATGGCGCCGGGGTTGGCCTCCATCTCGGTCACCACTGCCTTCAGCCGCTCCTCGAAATCGCCCCGGTAGCGCGTGCCGGCCAGCAACGCGCCCATATCCAGCGCGAAAATAGTGCAGTTGAGCAGCACCTCGGGCACGTCATTATCGATGATGCGCTTCGCCAACCCTTCGGCGATGGCGGTTTTGCCCACGCCGGGGTCGCCCACGTAAAGCGGGTTGTTTTTGGTGCGGCGGCAGAGAATTTGGATCGTCCGCTCAATCTCGTGCTCACGCCCGATCAGCGGGTCGATTTTGCCGTCCTTGGCTTTTTTGTTGAGGTTCACGCAATAGGTTGAAAGCGCATCCTGGTTGCGCTTGGTGCTGCCCTTTTCCTCGCGTTCACCAGGCTCATGCGACTCGGCCGAGCCACTGGGCGGGCGCGGGGCGGATTTGCCGGGGCTCTTGGCGATGCCATGGGAGATGAAATTCACCGCGTCCAGCCGGGTCATGTCCTGCAGCTGCAGGAAATACACCGCATGGCTTTCACGCTCGGAGAACAAGGCGACCAGCACATTCGCACCCGTCACCTCATCCCGCCCGGAGGACTGCACATGAATGGCCGCGCGCTGCACCACGCGCTGGAACCCGGCGGTTGGCTTGGGGTCTCCCCCACGGTCCGTCGCCAGACCGGCTAAATCCTTGTCCAGGAACTCGGTGAGATCTTTTTTGATCTTCTCGATATCCACGCCGCAGGCACGCAGCACGGTCAGCGCGTCCTCATCATCCACGAGCCCAAGCAGCAAATGCTCGAGCGTCGCGTATTCATGTTTCCGGTCGGCGGCCAAGGACAGGGCCCGGTGGAGAGTCTGTTCTAGGTTGCGAGACAGCATGGATTCAAACCGTTCCTTCACGCCGAGACCCGGCGCTCTTAATTCCGGACATTCTATCTGCCTGTCCGGCTGGCATCTTCACGGCCCAGCCCATGGGAGCGGCACTGAACCGTACTCTCTTACATAGGGTTCGGCGCGTAAAATAAAGTGTCATTCTTTCTCAATCGTGCATTGCAGAGGATGCTGGTTTTGCCGCGCCAGGTCCATCACCTGTGTCACTTTGGTTTCAGCCACCTCATAAGTATAGACCCCGCACACCCCCACGCCCCGGCGGTGCACATGCAGCATGATCTGCGTCGCCTGATCGCGGTTTTTTTGGAAAAATCGCTCAAGCACATGCACGACAAACTCCATCGGCGTGTAATCGTCGTTCAGCATCAGAACTTTGTACATGGTGGGCTTGCGCGTTTTCGGGCGCGGTTTCACCACCACGCCCATATTCGGCCCCTCAGTTCCCTTGCGTTTATCGTTCTCACTCATCTTCGAATACCTTCAGCACCACCGCGGCCGCCCCCTTCGCGGCAGGCGCCCCAACAAGGCCGCCTTTATTTGCCATCACCTTGTAGCAGAGCATATCGAAAGCAAGTCCAGTCATCAAAGAGCGATTTTAAGCCAGCCACAGAAAAACATGCGTTCATGAACAGCTCGTTTCACCCGTGCGCTCTTGGCAAAAAAAAACCGGCCCCATCAGGAGCCGGTTTTTGAAGAATACTAGAGGCGTTAAACGTTACTGTGCCTTGCCGAAGGTCTCAGCGGCCAGGGTCATCCGGGCGGTTAGCGGCGCCATGGTCTTTTCAACAAGCTTAACCGATACATCGGCGAACTTGTTGCTCTCCGAAACAGCCTTCTCAAGGCTGGCCCGGGCAAAGCCAGACTGCAAATCCATGGCTTCCTTCACGGATTTCACACCCATGAGGGATTTGCTGAACGCCACCGTGTCTTCCATGGACGCCTTGGAGGATTCGGCAAAATATTTAGAGATATCCTGGAACCCGGCCACATAAATCTGCGAGGCTTTCATGAATGCCTCCATGTTGCCCTGGCCAAACGCCAGCATTTCTTCAGAGGTTTTCATAGCCTTTTCAACGCCTTCCTTTAACTTGGCCTGGGATGTCTCCAGGCCCTTTGTAGCTTTCTCAATCCCTTCGCGAACCGCGGAGATGGATTTTTCAAACGATTTCGCCGAAACGTCAGCCGCGCCATCAATGGTGCTGGCGGCGGTCTCTGCGGCAATCGCGGCTTTGGCTTTCGTCGCGCTCATCTAGGTGTGCTCCCGCTATGATGATCATCGCTGCACAGCCCCAACCGG
>JAGWIL010000428.1 GCA_028866335.1 Rhodospirillales bacterium | reverse complement strand
TTCGCGGCAATGCGCACCTTGGCGGTGACGGTGCCGAGCTTTTCCAGCACCTGCTCGGTGCCGACGATATTCAGGCCGATCACTGCACGCCCCACCGACGATAGGCAGCCAGCGCAGTCTTGACCGACAGCGGCATGTCCGACAGGTCGAAACCGATCGTCTGCGCGGTGCCCAGCGTCTCGCTCTTCTTGTCGATGCGCAGACGCTTGGCGTACTTGCTGGCGATCAGCTCAACGCAAGCCTGGTTCACGTCAGCCGGCACGGTGGAGTAGCCCGCCACATAGGCCACGGTGATGTTCTGGATGCCGCGCACGAACTCGCCCGGATAGGCGCCGGGCCGGATGTACAGCACCTGCTGGTCGAACAGGTAGCCGGGACTGATGGCGTCAGGCGCGGCCGGCACGGCATAGCCGTCCACGGTCACGGAGGACACTGCGGTCACCGGGGCGTTAAGCAACAGAAGCTTCGCGCCGCCCGTGCCGTTGCGCGTCTCGGTGTAGCTGGATTCGGCAAAGATGCGGTTGCAATACGACTCGATCATGGCCGACGCGCTGGCGATCAAAGCGGTCAGCACGGCGTCGCTGTTCGTGTCGGTGATGCCCAGGTACGTCTTGACGTCGGCCAGCGCGCAGAGGCTCACGATTGCGGCGCCTCGACGGCATCAGCGGGTTGCTCGCCCACGGCAATGAAGCCGTGACGCGACAGGGATTCGTAGGCTTCCACCGGAACGGTGAAGATGCCCTTCTTGTCGGCCGCGTAGCTTTCGCCAGCGTGTGAAAGGGTATCGGCGCAGCCCTTGGGGCCACGCATCTTGATGTCCGACATGGGAATGCTCCGGGAAAGGAAGCGGGCGACGTGATGCCGCCCGCTTTAGGGGTTGCAGGCAGATCAGCCGTTGCCGATGCCGGTGATGCAGCCCATTGCGAACGGGGCGTACACCGCCAGCGTTTCCTCGGCATAGATGCCGTGCTGGTAGCTGCGGGTCTGCAGCGGCCATTCGATTTCATACCAGTCGCGGCGCAGATGCATCTCGGCCACGTTCGGCACTTCGTTCGACTGGTACTGAGCCGGCAGGTTGTCGGCCCAGCCGATGATGCAGCCGGCAGGCACGTCCGGGTGCAGCAGGATCGGGATCATCACGCCACCGTTGAGCGCGAACGGGTTGTAGTAGTGGCTGACCACATTGCCGGCCACGACCGCGCCCGGCTCGCCCAGCGCGATGTTCTGGCGCAGCAGCGAGCCGCTGGTGCCGGTGAGCACCTTGTTCGTGATGTTCTGCTGTTCCTGCGAGCTGACATAGATCACGGTCGGCGACAGCTTGTAGTTGTCCCACATCGACTTCAGCATCACGTCGATCTCGGTCACCGAACCACGGCCGGAACTGGTCAGGGTGGCGCCGCCCAGCTGCTTCACATAGGCATTGTTCGCTGGGTTCAGCGCGGTGGTGAGCAGGCCGTCAAAGCCATAGTTGGCGTTGCGGCTGTTATCGGCGGTGATGGCGCTGGCCGCTTGGTTGCCGCTCGACAGCGGCGCCGAGAAAGCGATGGTCGGGACGGTGGTGATCGCCTGCAGGGTCTCGCTGCCAGCCGTGCCAGCGTACCAAGCAAAGCCCAGCGCGGCCTGCCCCGGAACCACCGAACCGGTCAAGGTCTGGCCCAG
>JAGWIL010000427.1 GCA_028866335.1 Rhodospirillales bacterium | reverse complement strand
CGCTTTGACCCCCTTTAAATCGGTTTTATCCGATTTAAATATCGGCCAATGACGAATACCGCCCCAACCTCTGCCGGACTCGACGAGATTTTGAAAGCTCTCGCCAACCCGGTGCGGCTGAAAATTTTGCGCGGGCTTAGCAAACCAGCGGAAAGCTTTCCTGGCCAGGAGCACCCTTATGAATGGGGCGTTTGCGCCAACAAGATCGAAACCAATTGCAGCCTCTCCCAATCCACGGTCTCGGGTCATTTGGCCGTGCTGCACCAAGCTGGGCTGATTACCACCAGAAAAGTTGGTCAGTGGGTTTTTTATCAACGTGACGAAGCCGCCATCACCCAATTCCTTGCCAAGTTGAAGGACCAAATATGAGCGGACAGAAACTCCCAGTTCCTTTGTTGGCGCTCGGCCTCAGCGCCTTTGCCATCGGCACCACCGAATTCGTGATCATGGGGCTGCTTCCGCAAGTGGCGCAGTCTCTCTCCGTATCCATCCCCAAAGCTGGGTGGCTGGTCACCGGCTATGCGCTTGGTGTGTGCATCGGCGGGCCGATCATGGCGGTGCTGACACAAAAACTCGCCGCCCGAAGCGCATTAATGGCGCTTATGGGCTTCTTCATCGCCGGAAATCTGCTCTGCGCCGTGGCACCGAATTATGATTTCCTGATGCTGGCACGCGTGGTCACCGCCCTGTGCCATGGCGCTTTCTTTGGTATCGGCGCGGTAGAAGCCGCGGCTCTGGTTCCACCCAACCGCCGCGCCCAGGCCGTGGCGTTGATGTTTACGGGCCTCACCCTCGCCAATGTTCTGGGCGTACCGCTGGGCACCGCCTTAGGCCAAGCGGCTGGATGGCGCGCCACATTCTGGGCCGTGACGGTTATTGGCTTCGCCGCCCTGGGCGGGCTTTACGCCTTGTTGCCCCGGCACACCACCAATACTGAACGCCCCAACATGCTGCGTGAATTCAGCCGCATCCGCCTACCGGTTTGGGTGGCGCTGAGCGTTACGGTGATTTTCTCCGCATCCCTTTTCACTGTGTTTACTTATGTGGCACCCCTGCTGAACCAGGTTACGCATGTTTCCCCACGTGGCGTCACTTACACGCTGTTTCTCATCGGCATCGGCCTGACCATCGGCAACTGGGTTGGTGGCAAACTGGCAGACTGGCGGATTACCACCACCCTCGCTTTGGTATTCGCAGGCTCTACGCTCATCCTCGCCGCCCTCACCAGCACCGCGCATCATCTGGTGGCTGCTGAAATCACCCTGGCGCTGTGGGCCATTTGTGGCTTTGCCTCTGTTCCGGCATTGCAGATCAACCTCGTTAATCTCGGCAAGGCGCTGCCTAACCTTATCTCCACCCTGAATATTTCCGCCTTCAATGCCGGAAATGCACTTGGGGCCTGGGCTGGTGGGGCCGTCATCGCCCATGGCTTTGGCCTTACCGCTGTGCCGCCCACCGCCGCCTTTCTAGCGCTGGCCGCTCTACCCCCCGTATTTTTTGTGAAATTCCTAACTATGAGAGACCCGCATTATGCCCAGCCTGTTTGACCCGTTGAAACTTGGCGAACTCACGCTTCCCAACCGCATCATCATGGCGCCGCTGACGCGCTGCCGCGCCTCGGAAGGGCGCGTTCCCAACGCGCTGATGGCCGAATATTACGCCCAG
>JAGWIL010000062.1 GCA_028866335.1 Rhodospirillales bacterium | reverse complement strand
CAAAGATGTTTTTAGCCGCTACGATGCTGCGGACGGCCTCAAAACAGAAGAGGATATTGCCGCCTTCCTTGAAGCAGCCGCAAAGGACGGGGCGAGTGCCCCCGCCTTCATGGCGCGGGTGCTTGATGTTGTAGCCCGCGCTCGCAAGCGGCTCGGCCGGCCAAAGGACTGGAACGGCCTGGTCGATGCCATCAAAGCGGGCGGTGTGCCGCACGACTTTCTTAGCCCCGGCGAGCGTGCCGATGATCAACCATATCGTGATCCAGGACTGGAGGGGGGCACAGAGTTTCACCCACTCAGATTTCTGTTGTAACAAGGAAACAGTGAGGCTGACTGACCAACAGGGGGATTAATGCTGAAAAGACTTCGGACCCGAATGCTTTCCGTCGCGACATTAGGGGCGGTGCTATGCCTGCCAGCCTATGCCGACATCAGCATGCCACCTATTACGGATGATCTCCCTACGGATACCGCTATCACGCAAAGGGCTCTGGCTGATGCGATAGGAAAGCCGGATGGAGGGTACTACTACACCAATTTCGCTGTCCAATACACAGACGGGACGGATCCAACCGTTCACACGAACCACGAGAAAATTCTGTGGCTCCCTTGGGGAGTGGTGAAGGTCACCGTGGCTGGTGTCGAAAATGACGTGGTTTTCCTCAAGGGATTCGATACATTTACCGTAAATTGCCATGATCCGTACAATGAGAATGGCGTCTGCTTTACCGGAGGCAACGCCGACCAAGCCCAACTCAAAGCCGTCGTCTACAAGATCGTCAATGGTCAGCCCGTTTTGGCAGGTGCGCCGGCCACGTTGAATAACATAAGCACATGGTCTGTTACGCCTGCGTCAGGCACGGTCAGCACCAACGATTTAGGGAATGGTTACACGGGCATTTTTTATCAAACTGACGAGGGCGGCCAGGGCGTGTCGTCTGTGTTCGACGTCATCTACCTACTGCAAAATGGAGTTGTGGCTGATGGTGGGTCTGTGCCCGTGTCCGGCAATAACGTCGGCATGGTTGATCCAAAATCGCCGTCTGCATATTCATATACATCCTCGAAGACATTTGCCGATGCAGGGCCTGGCCAGCCAGATTCGATCATTGTCACCTTTAAGGGTACGGCCCCGCTCGGAAAGGAAATGGCGCCCGTGTCGATCAACAAAACGGCCGTCTATTCCGATTCCCTGGGAAATGGATATTCAGGGTTCAATCCAAACGGGGAGTAAATCGCGTCGCGATTTTCAAACAAACACTCTGACCTAACATCTCAAGATAGACACTTTGAGAAGTGCCCCGAGGGGCACTTCTCTTTATATGATGATGTCCTTTCCTTGGTGATCCCCCAGACATGCCGTCGGCAGAATTCCCATAATTCAAGACTTTCGGAAAATAGACTTGAGCCAATCGGATCAGAGGGTTATTCTTTCCGAAAGATATGACCGAAAAAGAACCCTCTTCCCGGCTGATCGGCTATGCCCGCGTCAGTACCTACGGCCAGACCCTCGATGCTCAGCTTGAGCAGTTAAAGGCTGCCGGGTGCGCTCGGATTTTCTGGGAGAAGGCGACCGGCGCGCGGGCCGACCGGAAAGAGCTACTGAAAATGCTCAGGCACCTGGCCGCCGGTGACGTGGTGGTGGTGACGCGCATCGACCGCCTGGCGCGTTCTACCTTCGACCTCTTCGCCATCGTAAAGCAGATCGCCGATGCCGAAGCGCGGTTCTGCTCCCTGGCGGAGCCTTGGGCCGATACCGGCACCAGCACCGGACGGCTGATGCTGGCCGTGCTGGGTGGGCTGGCGGACGTGGAGCGAGACCTAATCCGCACCCGCACGGCCGAGGGTCGCAGCCGCGCCAAGGCGCGGGGCCAGCATATGGGCCGCCCCCCTGCCCTCACCCCGCAGCAGCAGGCCGAGGCACGGCAGCGCCGGGCCGAAGGGGCGACGTTGAAGGAGCTGGCGCGCAGCTACAACGTAGGGGTGGCGACGATTTCCAGGCTGGCTACGAATGTTTGAGCCAATATAAAAGGCAGTTTTATACGTTTCAATCGTCAATTCTGTAGATGCATCCTATGTAAAATCTGTGGCATGTCGATATTGATGACGGCGTCAGGTGCTGGTGTGTTACCCGCTTGCACGGCTTTTCCAATAAAACTCAGGACTTTTACATAATGATCTGACTTGGCTAATTTGTAGACATCAATGCCCCAAGGCCAAGGGAAGTGGCGGGTTGGATTGTCAACCGTTACAATCAAATCGCCAGACATCGGCCCCTCGGTCACAAATCTCATGTCTTCGAGGCCATCGGAGCCTCCGTTCCAAATTTGTTTAAACGCATGGGCTGATGGATCGTAGGCCCAAATCATCTCGTCGGTATCGCCAGTAAACCTGCCCATATCCCAAGCTGATCGCACTACAACCAAAGGAAAATGTGCGCCTTTTGACTGGATAATAGCTACTTGACACAAGTAATTATCCATCGAGCCGAGCCTGTCGCAATTTGCCTGACCATTCAACAGAAAGCAGACGCTTAACACCCCGGGCGTGTCGTCAGCTTGTGCAGGGCCATGAGTAATGACGACAAACGAGTCCTTTGCGGGGACTAGCCCGGTTAAATCCAGCTCAGCGGCGGCGGAGCAGCCTTGGTGCAGGACATTGTTTGGGTCGATACCGCCATACTGGTCAGGCGAGGTGCAGCCAAGTTTTTGTAGCTCCGTATCGCTAACGAGCTGTGTCTGAGGCGGCGTCTCGTTGTTAGGCGAATCCATATCATAATCCGCGAACGCAGCCGTTGGGATGAAGTAGGCAAGAGCAACAAAGCAAAGGGTAAGGACGATTTTCTTCACTGGCCCGCGTTCTCCAAATATAGGATCGATCAATAATCATATGCCGGAATCCGCCTACGAGCGGGTCCAAAAATAGCCCTCAGGCGCTCCGAGTGACGCCGTGCTTTGTCAAAAGGTCGGAAATCGCCTCGGCCAGCAACGCCTCAGTCGTTACCTCTTTGTCAACGGCCAGGCTCTTGAGCTGCTTGTGTGTGGTTGGGTCCAGTGCGGCCGTGACCTTCTTCTTCCCTGCCCGCGTTGCGGCATAGAAGCCAGGCGGACGTGTTGTACTGTCTGGTTTGGGTGGGTGTGGTGCCACAGGCTGAACTTTTAGAGGGGCTGGAATCGGCACTGCCATAGATGGCGGATCAACCTGGACGGCTTGGCGCATAGTCTCGGCGAGGCTGGGGCGCTTTGCGCTCATAAGGGGCTCCTTTCCGTGCCGGAAGAATCGATGATTGCCAGAATGCCGGATTGCCGTATTGCTGGCAATGCAGCAATTTGGCACTCAAACAATCACACTCCGAAGCCAGGTGTAAAGCGAAGTTATCTCGTCACCAGCCTTGCTGTCTTTTTCGTATTCCTGGGCAGTCAGCCCTGCTGTCAACGAGTGAGCGTAGGCGGCGCGTTGCTGCAAAGCGATCGGCGCCACATTAAGCCCATGCACTGCTACGGCCGCCCGCGCATCGGCCAAAATGTTCGGTGCACGTGCTGGCACGGTATTGAGAACCACATAGGCTGATTTGCCGGCCAATTTCACGATACGTGCCGTTGTTCCTATAGCACGTAGATCAAGAATACCTGGTCTACACGGAATCAGAATCAGGTCAGCTGCTTCGGCTGCGGCAAGAGCGACCTCTCCCGAATGGGGCGCGGTGTCGAGGAACGCTATATCTGCGCCGCCGCCCTCGGCCGCCTGGATCGCCTGCGGAAGCCGAGAGGCCGGGACGGATATCACAACGGGTATTTCATCCTTGCGGCTATCTTTCCACCCCGCAGCACTGGCCTGGGGATCGAGGTCTATCACGACGGCAACATGCCCTGCTTGGTGAGCTGCAACAGCCAAGTGCAAGGACAAGGTGGTTTTGCCTGAGCCGCCCTTTTGGCTCAAAATCGCTACTGTTTTCATGTTGCCTCATTGCCGTGTTGCCAAGTTGCCAGCAATTTTAGTTGCTGTATTGCTGGCAACGTACAGAAACTCAAGGAGATTCACTAGTTCATTTATATTGCCAGCAATAAATATTGCCTAATTGCTGGCAATATTTAGAAAGTGCCCTTTATTCGAGCCGCCGGAGGCGGTTGATGATCGGCAGGCGCCCTTCGCCCCGATAGGGTCAGAACGCCCCGACGCGCCCGAGCACCGTGACACCCGAGCTTTTATTCAGTGCGCGGAACTATGGGCAATCGGCGCGCCCTAAAAAACGCGACAAATTGTGTCTGGACCTTCTGGAACAGGGCAGGGGGCAAAAACCCATAGTCAAACTGCCCAGGAGCGATAGGGCGAATATCCGGTCCCGGCCAGGCAAAGCGGTTTCCTTCGCTGACAACAACCCATGAACGAGCATCGTCCAGGCCAAGACGCAGTTTGGTTGCCGCTGGAATTTCAACCGCAGCTTCTGGGGTGGCGGGCATGGAATGGGTAATCGGTGCGACCGTCACCATTGGGTTGCCATTGTCGTCCTCTATGGCAACGATAATGACGCAGGGCCGATCTTTGACGCCCTCGTCCCGTCCTTGTTCGTATTCGGAGTGCCAGAGATAAGCATAGGAGATAATCAGGCCGCGTTCAGGTGTTGGAAGCGTCACGCGATGTCCTGATCAAGTTCGGCATTCAGGTGGTCGTGCCGTGCGTCCATGCCGCCTTGGGTGATGGCCTGAATTTCAGCCTCGCTGAGGTCTTCAGTTTTGAACACAATCCGTTCGCGGCGTTTGAGACGTTGATATTCTTCCACAGACAAGACCACCAGCCGGTCACGACCATTGCGCGTGATCGACAGGGGTTGTTTCAACGCCTCGTCCTGATAGCGGCCAAAATTCCGTTGGAACTCAACGGCGGATACGGTCAACATTCCGATAGAGTCCTCATACTACGTATGTTCTGTATCATACGATTAGCTGGTCAAAAAGTCATCTAGAAAATTGAACGGACCGCCACGCTTCGGTTACTCGCGAAAAAGCGGCCAAGCTGGTGTCTCGCACCGAATAGGTTGCCAGGGACAAGACGATAAGCATTTGGCCTTGCTGAATTTTTTGGCCGTGTAACTTTGACGACTTGCACAAAAAACCCAATGAAATCTTATAGTTGCGAAGGATGCCCGGATCGTGCAGGCTTATCTGCACGGTCCGCGATTCGCGTGGGTCGTGTTGTGACAACCATTTGGAGAGAAGAGCTCTAAAATAGCAAAACCCGCCGGAAGGGCGGGCCTGCATATCGGTTTGAAGTAAAGGCAACGTTCTATCTGGAAAATAGGCGTTACCGGAAACACTGACTGGCGTCTCTGTTTCCCCCACTTCACCGCTTTTTGCAAGTGGATTCTTGCCACGGGTTTGCTCGTGCTGAATTCCGGCTTGCCCGGCGGGCTGCGTTGGCGGCTCGAAGGGGTTTAGATGATTGAGGTCAAAGGGAAACGTCCTGAGCTTCGGCTTGGAGCAGGGCAGGGCGCCTGCATTTTTCCGGTGTGGAAGGGCAGCGTGCGGGCCGAGGTGCGGTTCATGCCCCTGCCGAAGAAGGCGGCGGTGCGGCTGTGGCACCGGGCGCGCGAGTGGGACCGCGCGACACGGGCGCCGGGCCGCCATGGCGGTAAGGTGGGCCGAATCGGGCTGCTGGTGCTGCACAGCCTGATCTTCGATTTCCTGAACCATAAGACCGGCCAGCTCGACCCGTCCTATGAGGGCATCGCCAAGAAGGCTGGCGTCAGCCGGGCGAGTGTCGGCCGGGCACTGGCGCGGCTGAAGGCGCTGGGCATTCTGAATTGGGTGCGGCGCTGCGTGGGCGAGCTGCGCGATGGGCGGTTCGTGCTGGCGCAGGAGCGCAACGCTTATGCGGTGCAGGCAGAAGGGCAATGGCAGGGCTACCGGCCCGTCCCCGAGCTGCCAGTAGCGCCCGAAGCGGGCACCTGGGGAGAGCACCCGCCGCTGCAAGGCGCCCTCGCCCAGGCGGCGCAGGATCAAGCCATGGGGCTGTCGCAGGGCGCGGTGCTGACAGCACTGCGCAGCGATCCGGGCGATGCCTTGGCGGCGGCATTAGCGCGCATGGGTCAGGCGCTGGCAGCGCGGCAAACGGACCGTTTTTCCGGCATCTCAGCCTGAGCAAGAAACCTCTCCAGAGTCATTATTCTCTCATGACCAGATAAAATTTATCCCTTCTCTGTGATTCAAATGGGCACGCCCTTCGGGCGTGAAGTGTTAGTTTTGTTTTGAATGCCACGATGCTCGTCCCCCTCAACTGGGTAGGTCCTCGCCGTGCTCGCCATGCTCGGCTTACAGCCTGCGCGTGGCTGCGCGCGGCTCCGGTCCCACGCCGCTTTGCGGCGTGCCAGTTGACCGGGACTGCGCGTCGAGGCCACGCGGTAGGCGTCGGGACGAGGGGCGTCACGCCGCTCCGCGGCGGTTCGCCCTCGCCCTCCGGGCGGGTCGAACTAGGGGCTGATGTTGAGTCTTAGGCCCTCGGATAATGCCGGGATTTGTCACGGCCAGATTGCTCAGGAAGAGCGTGGGTGACACGGACTGGTGGCATCACGTGAAGGTCAATCTTTGTGGCCAGACCGCACCCGTCAAAGCGGCGCGGAACGGAAAATTCGCCCCTGTTTTAAGCGCCATGGCCATGAAATTTTGGCCCGGCCAGGCGACACAACCAGCCGGTTTTCTTCTTCCAAATATCCCGGGGGTGAGGGGGCAGAGCCCCCCTTTGTGGTCTGATTCCGGGGGCTATGTTTCGGCAAAATTTCGCACCGTTGGCGTGTGAATGACCGGCTATTTTGAAATAGCGGCGAGGTAATGCCGCTTGATTTTAGCCTGCTTGCGGTCCTCATCGAACAGCTCCGGGTGAGACCGCTCGAACGCCTCGATATCGAGCCGCGACCATAGCCGCACTCGCCCCAAACTGACCGTGAAAGCCGGGGCCGGAAAGCCTTTCGAGCGGGCCAATTTATGCACACCTTGGCGCGTATAAATCCACCGCGCTTGCAAATCCGCGAGGGCAAAATACTCGCCATCGAGATGATTTTGGTTGGCTATTTTGGGTTCTCCGGCAGGCTCTACAAAATTGACAGTTTGCAAAATCGAAAGTGGCCCAATCCCGAAGGGCGCACTTATACGTTTACATCCGTAAACGCAGGCGCGGGCGGGTCAAGCCCGCCCTTCGGGCGAAACCCCGGCAGGGCTTTCGTCCGAGCCAAGGGCGTTGCCCTTAGCGATCCACAGCCGGGTCGTGTGAAGGTTCTGGAGGCGCGGCTGACGCGCCTTTGCCGGAGGGCGTAGCCTCATGCCTATGGCGGTGCCGAAAAAGGGGCTGGGCGCACGGACACAGACGCGGAATCGGAGGCCCGGCTGGGGCTGATGCCCGGCCCGATCTGCCGCGCCGGTGAGGACGTGCGGGCTGGATGAAAATCTTGACGGCGGGATGCGCGATCAGGCATGACCGCCACGCCCGAACTTACGCAGACTACCCACCCTATCGCTATTCTGCCGTCCCCCCGCCAGCCGATGGTTGCGCGGGGTTTTGTGGGCTTACCGTCCTGTTTTTGAGGAGCTGAGCCATGCGTGACGATATGGCCAAAATCATCGTTGAACGCCCACGGCATCGGGATCATTCCGGGCGCAAGGGCCGGGCGGGGGTGATGGAAGATTTGCCCCAGCACGAGGGGATGCGGCGGCCGCATTTGCTGCGGGGCTGGGGTAAGGGGCTGAACGAAAATTTACAGCCGCTGCGCCGCTACCTGGAACGCCAGGTCGGCCGTCCCTGGGACAAAGTTTATGCCGAAATCGCCAAGAATCTCCGGGTGGACAACACGGTGCAGCAGCATGTCCGGGACCACCTGAAGGACTATGTGGCGGTGACACCCCGCCGGGGTCTTGGCGGCTGGCGCAACTGCTCTAGCAGCGGTCTTTGGCATCAGCCGCTCTATGTTGATCCGGTGACCGGTCTGCTGTGCCGCACCGACCGCCTGCCCGAGGAAAAGGCCCGCCGCCGGGCAAAGCATCGCCGGTCGCCGGAAGCCCCGACACGGGTGGAGCTGGCGCCAGACCGGGAGCTGCGTTTGATCGAGGGGCTTTGGTACGAGGTGCGCCTGGCCCCCATGCCGGTGGCGGTGTTCAAGGCTGGCCTGGAGACGCAGACTCGGCCGTTGCGCCCCTATGATCCGAAGAGCCCGATGGTGACGCTGGAGGTGCTGGTGCGCCGCCTGGTCACGCCCGCGGTGTGGGATGTGGTGGCGGGGGCGCTGGTCGAGGTGGGGCCGGCCATCGACGATCCGACGAGCTGGCGGAAGTATCGGCAAGCGCACCCAGACCGCCGCTATGCCGTGGCCAAGCGCATGCTGAACCATCTGGAATTGCGGCGGCATGGGGTGCAGAATGCCGGTCCCAAGGTCTAAAACCCGATATCTGGCGTCTCAGGGGAAGGGGCGGGATATGAGCAAAGATGTTTTTAGCCGCTACGATGCTGCGGACGGCCTCAAAACAGAAGAGGATATTGCCGCCTTCCTTGAAGCAGCCGCAAAGGACGGGGCGAGTGCCCCCGCCTTCATGGCGCGGGTGCTTGATGTTGTAGCCCGCGCTCGCAAGC
>JAGWIL010000426.1 GCA_028866335.1 Rhodospirillales bacterium | reverse complement strand
CGGCGGGCTTGGCGCCCCGGCTGGCCGGGGTGCGGGTGGGCGTGCGCGTTATGGCCTTGTTCCTTCTAAAATCCTGCGGCGCAATTCTGTGGCGGAAGCCGCATTCTCCCGCACGGGCAGAAGAATCCAGGCTGGCGCCGCTCTCGCGGCCAGACATAGCCCAGCCCGCGCCGGAAGGCGATATTTGCCGTGGCGTTTTGCTGCCTGCCCGGCAAGCGCCTGGCGGGTGGCCCCAGGGCGGGGCACCACCAGCATCGGCATAGCGCGCATAATTTCCAGCCAGCGCCCCCAGCGCGGTAGCTGAATAAGGTTATCCGCCCCCATCAACCATACGAATCGCACGCGCGGAAAACGGCGTTTGAGCTCGCGCAAGGTATCGCGCGTAAAGCGCGTGCCCAGCAGCGCCTCAATATCCGTGGCGATGATCCTGTGCCCATCGGCGATTCGCCCGGCGCTGGCCAGGCGCTCAGCGGCTGTGCCCATGCCGGCGGCGGGTTTCAGCGGGTTGCCGGGCGAGACCATCAGCCAGAGCTGGTCCAACCCCAGATGCCGCATGGCCTGTTGGGCCACATGCAAATGCCCCTCATGCGCCGGGTTGAATGAGCCGCCGAGCAGCCCGATTTTCAGGCGATGCCGATGGCCGTATTTGGGAAGCTTCAGGGGCGCACCTGGCCGTTGCCGCGCACCACATAGCGGAAAGTGGTGAGCTGTTCCGGGCCAATGGGCCCGCGCGCATGGATATGCCCGGTGGCGATGCCGATTTCCGCGCCGAACCCAAATTCTCCGCCATCGCAAAATTGGGTGGAGGCGTTCCACAGCGTTACCGCGGCGGGGCAGGCGGCGAGATAGGCTTCCGCCACCTGTTCGTCCTCTGTGATAATCGCCTCCGTATGCTCGCTGCCATGCGCCAAAACATGCGCGAGGGCTGCTTCCGGCCCGTCCACCAATGCGATGTTCAGCACCGCATCCTGCCATTCCGTATGAAAATCAGTGGCGGTGGCGGCGGGCAGGTCCGGGCAGATGCCGCGGGCGCGGTCATCGGCCTTGAAGGCGCAGCCCAGGGCGGTCAGGTCTTGCACCAGCAAAGGCAGCAAGGTGGGGGCGAGGGCCGCGTCGATCAGCAGGGTCTCGGTGGCGCCGCATACGCCGGGGCGGCGCATTTTGGCGTTGGCCAGCACGCTGCGCGCCATCTCAGGGCTGGCGGCTTCGTGGATGTAAGTGTGGTTCAGCCCCTCGGCATGGGCCAGCACCGGCACCCGCGCCTCGTGCCGCACACGCTCCACCAGCCCCTTGCCACCGCGCGGGATAATCAGGTCGATCAGCCCCACAGCACTCAGCATGGCGGCGACAAACCGCCTGTCCGTGGTGGTGGGCACCTGCACGGCATCTTCCGGCAGCCCTGCGGCCTTCAACCCGGCGGCCATGGCCACCTGAATGGCCTGGGCGGAATGAAAACTCTCCGAGCCGCCACGCAGAATAATGGCATTGCCGGATTTGATGGCGATGGCGGAGGCATCCGCTCCCACATTCGGGCGGCTTTCGTAAATCATCCCCAGCACGCCTATGGGCTGGGCGATGCGGGAGATGCGCAAGCCGTTCGGGCGCGTCCATTCCGCCAGGGTACGGGCAAGGGGGTCGGGCAAATCCGCCACCTCTTCCAGCCCGCG
>JAGWIL010000425.1 GCA_028866335.1 Rhodospirillales bacterium | reverse complement strand
TAGAGGTGCCACGACTTTGCCGACGCCGCATAGGCCTCGTCATAGGACTTCTTGATTAGGGCTGCATTCTTCAGCTCTTCCTTGGAAATCGCGGCCAGGGCATCCTTGCGCGCCTTGACGACCGATGCGTCGTAGGATTTTTCATCCGACAGCATTTGGCGCAGCGCCGCAACCTGCTGCGATGAATCGGCGCCATAGAGCTTCGTCGCACTAGCGAGCATGGCCGCGTCAGCCTGGATGCGCTCGGCGGTGTTCGCCTGCGTGCCGATGCGCTGCATGTCGAGCGCATTGGTTGCCTCTTGTGCGGCCTTGCGCTCGGCAGCCCCGGAATCAGTGATCGCCTTGGTCAGCGCGTGATGCTTGTCGATGACCTTAGCCACCGCGTCGGCGTGCTGAGTGACTGCTGCGTCACTTCCGGATTGCTTGGTGGCGGCCTGCTGCTGCTCCGCAAGCTGGGCCTGCAGCTTCTTCAGGTTATCAATTTCGTATTGCGCGCCCGAATCGTTCTTTCCCTTGCTGGTGGTCTCCCAGCCCACATGCCCGGCCTTGACGTTGAAATCGACAAGGCCCATTTTCTGGAAATGCTCGAGCGCCGTCTGGGCGTTCCCGATTTTGTCCTGAAGGGTCGAGGCCTTGCCGACGTTAAGCATCGCGTCCCACGCGAAGCTCGCGCTGCTCTTGACCGAATCCCACGAGCGAGCGAGCAGCCCGAGGCTGCCCTGCACCTGGGTGGAGCGATCTTCCAGCGCCTTCGCATAGGCCTCGGTGGCGAGCTTTGCCGCACCCTCGGTGTCGCCCTGCTTTTGCAGCGCCGCGATCTGGTCGAAGATGGCGGTCGTCAGGAAGTGATACTTATCGTTCAGCGCAGCCACCGCCTGCACCGGCTTTTCTTGCAGCTTGACGAACGCATCGACCGACTTCTGGATGCTTTCGCCGGTCAACGCTGCCATTTGCTGGGCTGCGATGCCAACCGACTGCATTTCGTCGCCCGTGATGCGTCCAGACTGCACGATGGCAAGCATCGCCTCCTTGGCATTGCCGAAGCTGCCCGACGCCTCGCCCACGCGCTCGGTCATGTCCTGCAGGTCGCCGGCCAGGACTCCCGTCGAGCCGCCAGTCATCAGCAGCGCACCGTTGAACTTGGCCTGTTCCTCGGCGCCCTTGACGATCGCCACGCCGAAAGCTATCACGGCGCCGGCAGCAGCAAGGATCGGCGGCCCCATGCCAGTGAAGGCCCTGGCGAGCAATCCGGACTGATTCGCCAGCGCGCCGGCAGATCGCCGCAAGCGCCCGAAGTTGCCAGACAGCACCTCGCCGAGCATCGTGCCAAGCTCGCCGGACACGCGGGCGTTCAGCACCTTGGCGCCCGTGTTCTCCACGATGGCGGCGGTATCTGCCTCAGTGGCGCCCGCCAGCACCGCCTCGGAAGCGCTCAGGGTGTCGATATACCCGGCATACTCGGATGCAGTGATCGCGCCGGCCGCCATCGCCTGGTCGAGCGCTGCCTCGGCCTCGGCAATGCCTGCCGTGCTGGTGATGCCGCCAGCAAAGGCTGTGTTCAGGCGAATCTGCGCGTCGATCTTGGACTGCACAGCCGCATTGAATGCAGCGGCCTCATCAGCCACCGTGGCGCGCATCGCGTCCGTGGACTGCTTGACCGACGCCGCACC
>JAGWIL010000061.1 GCA_028866335.1 Rhodospirillales bacterium | reverse complement strand
ACCCATCCGCCACGATGGGGGCGAATTTCGTGTATAGTTCATCCACATCCAGCGTAACGGCAATGCGCGCACCGCTATCTTTCAGAAAATGCCGGATTTCGCTTTCTGTATAAAGCGGGCTTAAATTCACCACCACGCCACCGGCGCGCAAAATCGCATAATAGCAAATCACGTAATAAGGCGTGTTCGGCAGGCATAAAGCCACCCGCGCGCCCCTTACCACGCCGAGTTTTTGAAACCCCGCCGCCGCCCGCGCCACCAACCGGCTCAGCCTGGCATAGCTTGTGCGCTTGCCCAGAAAATCCATGGCCCAAACATCTGGAAATTGCGCCGCAGCAGCGGTTAGGAGCTCATCCACCGGCAGGGCTGGAATGACCCCGCTGCGCCAACCTGTATCCATTGTCAGCCTCCCTTACAGGTGGCAAGCGCCGTGGCCGGGCGGCTCCAAACCTCCGAACGGCCAAGCAGGGGAATCCCGATATAGCCGCGCACATGTAATGTACCGTCCGCCGCCACATGCATGACGGATTTGTAGGTTTTGCCGTTTTGCGGATCGTAAATCCAACCGCCTTGCCATCCACCTTGGCCATCAGGGGTAAAATTACCCAGTATCGGCAGGCCGCATAATGGCCGAGGTTTTAATGCCGCGTTGCTGTTGTGAATGTCTGTCTTCGGCTGGCCTGCTTTATCCCTCGGCACTTTCAGCCATTCAATCTTGCCGCACAAATCATTACCGCAAGGGGAAATAACAATCCCCGCCTTGCCGCTCTGGTCCATCCACCAGCCAGCCGGGGCGCTCTGCGCCATTGCCGGGGCCACGCCGAGAAAGACGCCGAGACCAACAATAAGGATTTTTACACGGTGCGCGAATAAGATATCTTGCATTTCCGTCCCTATTTAGTATTTTACATACATAATACGTTAGGTTTCGCCTCTATTCAATAGTAAAGACGGGCGGTGCGCCCTCAAAAAAACAAGCAAGCTGAGGAGGTTACCAAGAGCATGAAAACCGTGAAGTCATACAAAGCGCATCTTTTGGCGGCAACAACGTGCGGCGCTCTGGCCAGTTTTGGCCTGGGCCAGGCAGCACATGCCTCTGGTTTTGGCCTGCGCGAAGGCCTGCCGGACTGGATGGGCACCGCCTTTGCGGGCGATGAAGCCAAAGCGTATGATGCCAGCACCGCCTGGACCAACCCCGCCGGCATGGCGCTGCTGGACCAGAGCCAGCTTGCTGGCGGTGTTAGTCTTATTTCCCCTTCGGCGCATTTTTCAGGTTACAACACCAACCCCCTCACCGGCGGCAAGGTTAGCGGCACACAAGGCGGCAACGCCGTCACGCCGGCAGCCTCTGGCTCGTTGTTTGCCGTATTTGCGCCGCAACCGGATTTGCGGTTCGGCCTTTCCATCACCAACCCCTATGGCGAGCGCACCGCCTACCCGGGTGATTTCGTCGGCCGCTATCAGGCCCTCGTTTCCAGCATCACCGCTGTCGATTTTGGTGCCGTCGTATCGTATAAATTCAACGATCATTTCTCGCTCGGCGGCGGGCCGGTTTTTGAATATTTCGACGCCCGCCTTACCCAGGCGCTGAACGTGCCGGTGCTTAGTGCCGCCACCGGCCAGGACCCGATTGCTGACGTGCATGGCAATGATGTGGGGTTTGGCTATAATATCGGCGGGCTTTACAGAATAGACGACGCGACGCGTATCGGTCTCGATTACCACTCCCGCATCAGACACGATATTTCCGGCACGCAGAGCATTACCGTTCCCGGGATTTATTCAGCGCTCAGCCCTTCCACCGCGGCCCTGCTGGAAGCTGGCAACAGCCCGGCCACCACCTCTATCACCATGCCGGATTCCATGAATTTAGGTATTTATCATCAGATCACCCCAGCCTGGGCAGTAATGGGCAGTTTGGAATGGACCCATTGGGCGCTGTTGAACAGCCTGCATATTACACCAACCAACGGCTTTCCCGGCACGGTGGTTTATGAAAACTGGCGCAATACGTGGTTTGCCGCCATCGGCACAAATTATCAGCTTACCGACCGGATTATGCTGCAAGCGGGCTTTGCCTACGATGAATCGCCGGTGACGGACAGCAACCGCACCGCCCGGGTGCCGGATGCGAACCATTACGACCTCGGCATGGGCGCGCAATATAAAATTACCCCAGCAGCAACCTTGCAATTTGCCTATGGCCATGTGTTCACGCCGGGCGGCAGCATTCACAGCACCACTTCCAGCACTCTGCCAACGCCCAGTGGCACGCTTATCGGCAATTACACGGCCTCTGATAACTCCTTCACCGCAGGGCTAACGGTGAAATTCTAACCTCAGCCATACGGCCCCGGCGCCAGATACGGGCATGGGCCAAGCAACAGGAGTATAAATGCCGCAGCGAGACCCGCTTTATACCGTTACCCAGCTCGGTGCCGAGCTGGGGGTTACGGTGCGGACCTTGCATTTTTACGAGGCGCAGGGGCTTCTTGCCCCGCGCCGTGCGGGCAATACGCGCGTCTATTCCCAGCGGGACCGCGCGCGCATGATTCTTATTCTGCGGGGCAAGCGACTTGGCTTCTCGATTAAAGAGATCAAGGAATATCTTGAGCTTTACGACACAGACCCTAGCCACGGCAAACAGACCAGGGCACTTCTCAAGGCCGTGCAGAACCGTATCCAAAAGCTGGAAGACCAACGCCATGCCGTGGAACAGACCCTAACCGAGCTACGCGGCATTGAGCTGCAATGCGAGGATGCGCTGGAAGCAATGCCCTCACCCGCGCCTACCACCAAAGCCGGGCGGGTGAAAAAAACCGCCGCCAAACTGATCGGGAGATCACCGTGACCCAAGCCGTTATCGCAAGCTATGCCCGCTCGCCTTTCACCCTCGCGACCAAGGGCGCGCTTGCCCGCACCAGGCCAGACGATATCGCCGCTGAGCTTATCGCTTCCCTTGTCGCCCGGGCGGGTATCACTCCGTCCGACCTTGAAGCCGTGATTCTCGGCTGCGCTTTTCCAGAAGGCGAGCAGGGGCTGAACCTTGCAAGGCTGGTGGCGCTTCACGCCGGGTTGCCGCAATCTGTCGGTGGATACACGGTGAACCACTTTTGTGGTTCCTCCATGCAGGCCATTCATATCGCCGCAGGGCATATCGCCACCGGTGCTGGCGAGGTGTTTATCGCCGCCGGGGTTGAAAGCATGAGCCGCGTGCCGATGATGGGCTTCAACCCGCTGCCCAACCCGGCTTTGTATGAGAAACTTCCCGCCGCCTATATGGGCATGGGCGAAACCGCCGAGAACGTGGCGACGAAATGGAAGATCTCGCGTGCCGAGCAGGAGGCTTTTGCGGTGCAGAGTCAGCGCCGCACCGCTGCCGCCATCAAGGCCGGACATTTCAAAGACGAGATCATTCCCATCACCACCAAGGCAGGCAAGGTGGACGCGGATGGCTGCCCACGGCCTGAGACCACCGCCGAGGGCCTGGCTGGCTTGAAACCCGCCTTTAGCACTGATGGTTCGGTTACCGCCGGAACCTCCTCCCCGCTGACCGATGGTGCCTCCGCCGTGCTGGTCTGCTCAGCGGATTACGCCGCCAAACACGGGCTGAAGCCGCTGGCGCGTATCATCGCCACCGCCACGGCAGGCTGCGCGCCGGAGATTATGGGCATTGGCCCTGTGGCCGCCAGCAAAAAGGCGCTGGCCCGTGCTGGAATTTCTGTTTCTGACATTGATGTGGTGGAGCTAAACGAGGCATTTGCCTCGCAGTCCCTCGCCTGCATCCGCGACCTTGGGCTGGACGCAGCGAAGGTGAATATTGATGGCGGGGCCATAGCCCTTGGCCATCCGCTGGGTGCCACGGGTGCCCGCATTACCGGCAAGGCGGCTTCCCTGCTGGCCCGCATTGGCGGGCGCTATGCGCTCGCCACGCAATGCATTGGCGGCGGCCAGGGCATTGCCACCATTCTGGAGCGCGTGTGATGGAAAGCATTCGCAAGGCCGCTGTCATCGGCGCGGGAACCATGGGAGCGGCCATTGCCGCGCAATTCGCCAATGCGGGCGTGCCGGTGCTGCTGCTGGACGTGGTGCCGGATGGCGCCAAAAACGCCATCGCCAAAATGTTGAAGACAGAGCCTGCGCCCTTCATGTCCGCCCGTGCGGCCAAGCTGGTCACGCCGGGCAACATCGCGGATGACCTGCCCCAGCTTGCTTCCTGCGATTGGGTGGTGGAAGCCATCATCGAGCGGCTGGATGTAAAGCAGGAGCTTTACCGCAAGATCGACGCCATTCGCCGCCCCGGCACAGCGGTTTCCTCCAACACCTCAACCATTCCGCTTTCTAAACTAACAGAGGGAATGCCGGAGAGTTTCAAACGCGATTTCCTGATCACGCATTTTTTCAACCCGCCGCGCTATATGCGCCTGCTGGAACTGGTGAAGAGCCCTGAAACCGACCCTGACCTCGCCAGCAAGATATCGAATTTCACCGACCACGCGCTGGGCAAGAGTGTGGTGATTGCCAAGGATTCGCCGGGTTTCATTGCCAACCGCCTGGGCGTTTTCTGGCTGCAAACCGGGGTGATCGAGGCGATGGATGCAGGGCTGACGGTGGAAGAAGCCGACGCCATCATGGGCCGCCCGTTTGGTATTCCCAAAACCGGGGTATTCGGGCTTATCGACCTCGTGGGGTTGGATTTGATGCCGCATATCAATGCCAGCCTCGCGGGCGCTCTGCCCGCCAGCGATGCCTTCCATGCCACCAACCGCGATTTGCCGTTGACGAAGAAAATGATCGCGGAGGGCTATACCGGCCGCAAAGGCAAAGGCGGGTTTTACCGCAAGGGTGCCAAGGGCCGCGAAGCCATCGATCTTGCAACCGGCGAGTACCGCCCGATGCAGAAAGCCACAGCGCCGGACGGGCGGGATTTGCAGGCTTTGCTCACCCAATCCCGCTATGCCTGGAGGGTGATGGGCCAGACACTAGCCTACGCGGCTTCTCTGGTGCCGGAAGCGGCTGAAGATATTCATGCCATCGATGAAGCAATGCGGCTTGGTTATAACTGGAAACTTGGTCCGTTTGAGCTGATCGACAAACTCGGCGTGGATTGGCTGGCCGATAAACTGACGGCCGACAACTTCCCCGTTCCCGCCTTGCTCACTGCCGCCAGGGGTAAAAAATTCTATCGGGTTGAAAACGGCGCCCGCGAATATCTGGGCCAGGACGGTGCCTACCATAAGCTCACCCGCCCGGATGGCGTGGTGATGCTGGAGGATATTAAACTCACCGCCAAACCACTGCTTAAAAACGCCTCCGCCTGCGTGTGGGATATTGGCGACGGTGTTTTGTGTTTTGAACTGACCTCAAAAAGCAATAGCTGGGACCAGCATAATCTTGAGCTGCTCGACCAAGCCATCGACCTCGTGCCACAAAACCACAAGGCGCTGGTGATTTATAACGAGGGCTCGCATTTCTCCGCCGGGGCAAATCTCGGCTTGGCACTTTTTGCCGCCAACATCGCCGCTTGGGGGGAGATTGAGAAACTTGTTTCCTCCGGTCAGCGCATTTTCAAGAAGCTGAAATATTCGCCTTTCCCCAGCGTTGCCGCACCGTTCGGCATGGCGCTGGGTGGCGGCTGCGAGATTGTGCTGCATTCCTCCGCCGCGCAGGCCCATGCGGAAACCTATATCGGGCTGGTGGAATGTGGCGTGGGCCTTGTACCCGCCTGGGGTGGCTGCACGGAGATGCTGGCACGCTGGGCTGCCAACAAGGCGATGCCGCGTGGGCCCATGCCAGCCGCCACAAAAGTGTTCGAGACGGTGAGCACCGCCACGGTGAGCAAATCTGCTGCCAATGCCAAAGAACTTCTCTTTCTGCGTGAGAGTGATGGCATCACCATGAATCGTTACCGCCTGCTGGCGGATGCGAAAGCAAAGGCGCTTGCCATGGTGGAACATTACGCCCCGCCCGAACCACCGACCTATCAGCTTCCCGGTGAGGATGGCCGCACGGCCTTCACCATGGCGGTAAAGGATTTCCGCAAGAAGGGCCTTGCCACGCCTTACGATGAAGTTGTGGCCGGGGAACTCGCCAAAGTGCTTTCCGGTGGTGAGGCGGATCTCATCGACCGCCCAACCGAGCAGCAAATTCTTGAAATTGAACATGCCGCTTTTATGCGGTTGATGAAACAGGACGGCACGCTGGCGCGCATCGAGGCGATGCTCACCACCGGTAAGCCGCTCCGCAACTAAGGAGAAGAAGCCATGCAAACCTACACCGCGCCCTTGCGGGACATGCGCTTTGTTCTGCACGAGCTGCACCCCGCGAAGCCCCTGCCCGGCACCGAGGATTTCACGCCCGATTTGCTGGACAGCGTTTTGGAGGAAGCCGGAAAATTCTGCGCTGAAATTCTGCTGCCGCTTAACGCCCCTGGCGATGAGGAAGGCTGCCATTACGAAAACGGCGTGGTCCGCACCCCCAAAGGCTTCAAAGAGGCTTACAAGGCGTTCTCAGAGGCTGGCTGGGGGGCGCTGAACGCCGACCCGCAATATGGCGGCCAAGGCCTGCCAGAAACGGTGGCGAAGCTGGTGGAGGAAATGATCTGCGCCTGCAACATTTCCTTCGGGCTTTACCCTGGCCTTTCCCACGGCGCATATGTGGCGCTGAAGAGCCATGGTTCCGAGGAGCTGAAAGATTTTTATCTGCCGAAGCTTGTCTCTGGCGAATGGTCCGGCACCATGTGCCTCACCGAAGCCCATTGCGGCACGGATTTGGGGTTGCTGCGCACCAAGGCGGTGCCGCAGGAAGATGGCAGATATACGCTGAATGGTTCTAAAATCTTTATCTCCGCCGGTGAACACGACATGGCGGAGAATATCATCCACCTCGTGCTCGCCCGCCTGCCGGATGCGCCGCCGGGCATTAAAGGCATTTCGCTCTTTCTGGTGCCGAAATTCCTGCCGGATGCAAACGGCAAGCCTGGCACCCGCAATGGTGTTTCTTGCGCGGCCATTGAGCACAAGATGGGCATTAAAGCCTCCGCCACCTGCCAGATCAATTTCGACGACGCGAAGGGCTTTCTGGTCGGCGCAGCCCATAAGGGTATGCAGGCGATGTTCGTGATGATGAATTCCGAACGCCTCTCGGTCGGCACACAAGGTTTGGGCGTTGGCGAAGCGGCTTACCAAGGGGCGGTGGCCTACGCGAAAGACCGGCTGCAAGGCCGCTCTTTGGCCGGCGCCAAATACCCGGAAAAACCGGCGGACCCAATTATCGTTCACCCCGATATCCGCCGCAACCTGATGACCATGCGCGCTTATAACGAGGGCTGCCGCGCTTTGGGCGTTTGGGTGGCCAGCGTTATGGATATCGCTGAGCGCAGCGAGGACCCGAAGGAAAAGGCGGAGGCGGAGGAGTTTATCGCCATCATCACCCCGGTGGTGAAGGCGCTGTTCACCGATCTCGGGTTTGAGAGTGCCAACCTCGCGGTGCAGACCTATGGTGGCCACGGCTATATCCGCGACCACGGCATGGAACAGCTCGTGCGGGATTCCCGCATTGCGATGATTTACGAAGGCACCAACGGCATCCAGGCGCTGGACCTCGTGGGCCGCAAACTGCCCGCGAATATGGGCCGCGGCTTGCGCCGGTTTTTTCACCCCGTGGCGGCGTTTATAGAAGCCGAGCAGAACCACCCGAAAATTGGCAAAATGGTGCAGGGTTTTGCCCGCGCCTTCGGGGCGTTGCAGCTTGCCACCGGCTTTATCGCAGAAAAGGGCTTGAAGGATGCCGAGGAGGCCGGTGCCGCAGCCACCGATTATCTGCGCCTGTTCGGGCTGGTTGCGCTGGGCTTTATGTGGATGCGCAGTGCGAAGATAGCCGCGGAGGCAAGCGGGGATGAAGACTTCTACACCGCCAAACTCGCCACCGCGCGGTTCTTCGTGGAGCGTATTCTGCCGCAAGCGGGGGCGTTGCTGTTTACCATCAAATCCGGCAAGACTGCGTTGATGGCGCTGGGGGACAGCGCCTTCTGATTACTGCAACAATGTCGGCTGCGTCGCCGCGGCGGCGCTGCTTGGCATCACCATGGTGCGCTGATCGAGCGATTGGAACATCCACACCGTAAGGCCGACCGTGATGATGAACAGCGGCACGGTGAGGATGAGCGAGACGCTCTTCCAAATCTGCGCGCGGGAAATATCCAGCCCGTAGAACAACGCCGCCTGCGAAAGCAGGGCCAGAAAGGCCAAACCGCCCACCAGCTCCACGAAGGATTGGTAAGGCAGGTCGTGGCGCATGGTGACGATAAGTGCGGCACCCATCAGCACCACAGTGCTGATAAACCCTGCGATATAACGCAGCGCGCCGCCCTGTTGAACTTCCGGGTGCGCCAGAGGATCGGAATGAGAACCGGCCATTTTCAGGCTCCAATCATGTAAACATAAACATACACGCAAACCCACACGGTTGCCTGAAACTGCCAGAACATGCGCAGGTTCAGCATCCGGGCCACCACCATTTCGTTGAAGCCGTAGCGCGGTATCTGCACCAGCATCACCAGCATCCAGAGAATGCCAATGCCCATATGGATTGCGTGGGTGAGGATTAGCACGAAATAAGCGGAGAGATAGCCTGAGCGGTCCA
>JAGWIL010000424.1 GCA_028866335.1 Rhodospirillales bacterium | reverse complement strand
TAATTCGGCCGGGGTATTCTGGCCTTTCGGGAGAGAGCAAATGCGCATCGGTGTACCTAAAGAAATCAAGGATCATGAAGACCGCGTTGGCATGGTGCCGGGTGTGGTGCACGAGCTGGTGGCGCATGGCCACGAGGTGCTGGTGCAGCATGACGCGGGCAAGAATATCGGCCTGACGAATGAGGATTACGTGGAAGCCGGTGCGAAGATCGCGCCGGATGCGGATGCCGTCTGGGCGCAGGCGGACATGATCGTGAAGGTGAAAGAGCCGCTCGCCGTGGAGCGCAAAAAGCTGCGCGCCAACCAGTTGCTGTTCACCTATCTGCATCTGGCGCCGGACCCGGAGCAGGCGAAGGACCTGATCGCCTCGGGGGCCACCTGCATTGCTTATGAGACCGTGACGAGCGCGGCTGGCACGTTGCCGCTGTTGCAGCCGATGTCTGAGGTGGCGGGGCGGATGTCTGTGCAGGTGGGCGCGCAGTATCTTGAAAACGCCTATGGCGGCCCTGGCATGTTGCTGGGCGGCGTGGCGGGCGTGGCCCCGGCGAATGTGGTGATTCTGGGTGGCGGCGTTTCCGGCACCAATGCCACGCTGATGGCCGTGGGGCTGGGTGCCGATGTGACGGTGGTTGACCGCTCGCCAGATGTGCTGCGCCGGATTATCGCCACTTTCGGCACGCGGGTGAAAACCGCTTTCTCCACCAAGGACACGGTGGGCAAGTTGGTGGCGCAGTCTGACCTCGTGATCGGCACCGTGCTGATCCCTGGTGCGGCAGCACCTAAGCTGGTGACACGCGAGATGTTGAAGACCATGCGCCCGGGATCAGTGATTGTGGACGTGGCGATAGATCAGGGCGGCTGCACGGAAACCTCCCACGCCACTACCCATTCCGAGCCGGTTTATGTGGTGGATGGCGTGACGCATTATTGCGTGGCGAACATGCCGGGTGGTGTGGCCCGCACCTCCACCTTTGCGCTGAACAACGCGACCCTGCCCTTTACCCTGGCTTTGGCGAATAAGGGCTGGCAGCAGGCGCTGCGCGAAGACAAGCATCTGCGCGATGGCTTGAACGTGCAGGGCGGGGCGATTACTCACCCTGCCGTGGCGGCAGCCCTGGGGCTGGTGCTGCGCCCGGTGGAGACGGCGCTGGCGGCTTAATTTTGGGGCTGGGCAGTCTGTGGGGCGTCTTGTTTGTCCCAGGGTGCCTGGCCTAGATTAACCTGCTTGGGCGTGGTGTTGGACCCGGTAAGCGCGCCGACCCCGGCGCCGATGCCCGCCCCCACCACCACGCCGATGGGCCCGCCGACGATTCCGATGAGCGCGCCCGTGGCGGCACCCCCCGCCGCGGTGCCAGACGTGCGCCCCGTGCCGCGGCCGCACCCCACGAGGGACAGCGCCATGGCGAGCATCAGGCATTTTTTAAACATTCTCATCTCCTGCTTGGTTTTGCGGTTGTTTCAGACCCAGCCCGCGCCGCGCAAGTTTCGAAATGTTCAGCCGGGGGGTAACGCCGAAAAAGGTTGCGAAACAAGGGGCGGAGCGTACATGTTGCGGCAAACCGAAGCGGAGGGCCGTGATGTCTGATACGTCGAAATTTCCCGTGCAGCTTAAGAAACCGGGTTGGGTGGACGACTTCAAAGCCTTCATCATGCGCGGCAATGTGGTCGATCTGGCCGT
>JAGWIL010000060.1 GCA_028866335.1 Rhodospirillales bacterium | reverse complement strand
GCGCGAAAGCGGCGCCCCGCAAAAACTCTCCGCCGCGTGGGAGCTGGCGGCGGAATTCGCCACACTGCTGGATGAGGCAGACCATGCGGGGGTGGATCTGGCGGCGGCGCTACCCAATCTGGTGCCGGAGGATTTCGCCGCGCATTGGCAGCGCACGCTGGAGTTCCTCACCATCGTCACCCACGCCTGGCCAAACATCCTCGAATCCGAAGGGGTGATGAACCCGGCGAAACGCCTGGCGCGGCTGATCGAGGCGCAGGCCAAAGCATGGGGTGAAAACCCGCCGCCTGGCCCGGTATGGATGGTGGCCGCCGAAGGCACGCCCGCCATTGCCCGCATGGCGGAGATGGTGGCGAAGCTGCCGCAAGGCCGGTTGATTCTGCCTGGTGTTGACCCGCATCTACACGCAGATGGTTGGGTGGGGGTTGAAGACTCCCACGCCCAGGGTGGCATTGCCCGGCTGCTGGCTGATACCGGCGCGCGGGTGGAAGAGGTGGAGGCGCTGCCCGCCCTGCCAAGCCTTGTGCCGCGGGGGCGCAGCGCCTTGTTCTCCCGCGCCTTGCTGCCCGCCGCCGTGCTGGGGGAATGGCAGAAAGCAGCGGATTTGAACCTGCACGGTCTCACCCGCCTGGAAACCGGGGACGAGGCGCAGAACGCCCTGGCCATCGCCATGATCCTGCGCCAGGCCTTGCAGACGCCGGGGCAGAGTGCGGCGCTCATCACCCCAGACCGGGCTTTGGCCGCACGCGTGGGGGCGGCGCTGAAGCGCTTTGGCATTGCGGCCGATGACAGCGCGGGCGAGCCGCTGGCAGCCACCCCGCCCGCCGTGTTTCTACGCCTGCTGGCCCGTGCCGCACGGGAGGATTACGCGCCGCTGCCGCTGCTGGCCTTGCTGAAGCACCCGCTTGCCGCTGGCGGCGTGAACCCGCAGGCATTCCGGGACATGGCGCGGCGGCTGGAGACGCACGCTTTGCGTGGCCCGCGCCCGCCGCAGGGGCTGGAGGGTTTGCGCTTCCGCTTAAAGGACGAGCACCAGGCGGAACGGGATTTTCTGGCGCGGCTGGAGGCGATGCTCAGCCCCCTGGCTTTGGCCGAGGCGGTAACGCCCGTGGCGGCGCTGACGGCGCTGATTGAAGCCGGTGAAGCCCTTGCCGCAACGCCTGATGAGCCCGGCCCGGCGCGGCTGTGGCTGGGCGAGGCGGGCAACGCGCTCTCTGGCCTGCTGGCCGAAAGCCTCACCGCCCTGGAGGGGATGCCGGACATGGCCCCGGCGGATTTGCCGGAATTGCTGGATGCACTGATGGCAGGCCAGGTGGTGCGCCGCCCGCGCGCGAAGGATGGGCATCCGCGCATCGCCATCTGGGGTATTCAGGAAGCCGCATTGCAGAGCGTGGATGTGGCGGTGCTGGGCGGGCTGGTGGAAGGCGTGTGGCCTGCCCCGGAAGAGCCCGGCCCCTGGCTTTCCCGCCCGATGCGCCAGAAGGCCGGGCTGCCCAGCCCTGAATTGAAAATTGGCCAGGCCGCGCATGGGTTTTTCTCGCTGGCCAGCGCCTGCCCGCAGGTGATTTTGGCGGCACCCAAGCGGCGCGAGCGTGCCCCCGTCGTGCCCGCCCGTTGGCTGACCAGGCTTTTTGCCATGCTGGCAGGGCAGGGGGTGCCGCTCCCCGCGCACGATGCCGGGCTTTGGGTGGGGCAGATTGATTTGCCTGAGCGCCGGGTTCGGCGGCTGAAGCCGCGCCCCTTGCCACCCGCGCAAAAACGCCCGCGCGTGTACTCAATTTCCGATATCGCCACCCTTATGACGGACCCCTATGCGATTTATGCGAGGAAAGTGCTTAAACTTTTTCCGCTCGATCCGTTGGACGAGGAAAGCGATGCCAGCCAGTTTGGCGATGTGGTGCACGCGGGCCTGGCGAGATTTTTTGCCGAAAGTGATGTGAACGCGTCTTATGCGCCAGCACGGCTGCGCCATGCGCTGGAGCTTGCAATGCGCGAAACCCGCCCCCGGGCTGCGCTGGCGCAATGGTGGGCAGCACGGCTGGAGCGCATCGCGGATTGGCTGGTGGACGTTGAACGCACGCGCATCGCAAACCATGGCGTGCCCATGGCGCGAGGGCTGGAGGTGCAGGGCGAATGGAAATTGCCCGGTGATTTTTTATTAAAAGGCCGGGCCGACCGGATTGAGCGCGATGCCGACGGCAAGTTACGTATTATCGACTACAAGACTGGCAACGTGCCTTCCGAGAAGAATGTAAAAGCCGGGACCGCGCCGCAATTGCCGCTGGAGGCGGTGATGGCGGAGATTGGCGCTTTTGGCGAGGCATTCGCCGCCGAGGTGAAGGAGCTGATCTATGTCGCGCTTTCTGGCCGCGCAATGGCGGGCGCGGAGGCAGCGGTTTTGAAAAAACCAGAGGAGTTGCGTTATGTGATCGACCATGCGGCGGGGATTGGAGATGTATTAGCAAAATATGCTGATCCCACCATGCCATTTTTGGCAGCACCCCACCCCGGCCGGGTGAATCGGTTTGATGATTATGCCGGTATTTCGCGCCGTGCCGAATGGGGCGGGGAGGATGAAGATGTCAGCGATTGATGACGCCAACCGCGAACAATTAAAGGCGTCTGATCCGGCGGTGTCGGCTTTCGTTGCGGCTTCGGCCGGCAGCGGCAAGACCAAGCTGCTGACTGACCGTTTGTTGCGTTTGATGCTGGCGGGCACAGCGCCTGAGAAAATTTTGTGCCTTACCTACACCAAGGCGGCGGCGGCGGAGATGCGGATTCGCCTGAACAAGCGCCTGGGTGAGTGGGTGGCGATGCCGCGCGAGGGGTTGGCCGATAAGCTGCGCGCGTTGAATGTGACTCCGGATGAGAAAACGCTCTCCCGTGCGCGCCAGCTTTTTGCGGATGTGCTGGACCTTCCTGGCGGAATGCGGATTGAAACGATTCACGCCTTTTGCCAGTCCTTGCTGCGACGCTTTCCGTTGGAGGCGCGGCTTTCCCCGCATTTTACCGTGGCGGATGACGAAGCGGCGGGGTTACGGCTGCGGGAAGCGCGGGAGGATGTGCTGGCCAACCCGGCGGCACGAGGCGCTGTGGGCACGCTGGCGGCGGAAATTGACGAGACGCGGTTTGCAGAGTTGAGCGGCAAGCTTGTGAAAGATTTGGCGCCGGAGTTTCTGAAACAACCGAAAGAAACCCTGGCAGCGATGCTGCGCGCCGCGCTGGGGACGGAGGAAGAGGGTGAGGCTGCGTTGCTGCGCGCCATGGTCAGCCCGCCGCGTGAGGAGGCGTTGCGGGGTTATCTGCGGCTGGTGGCAGAGCGTGGAAACGCCAGCGGGCAGAAATGGGCCTTTCCAGCGTTGGATTGGCTTGCCTTGCCGCCGGAAGGCCGCCTTGCCGCCAGGGAGATTTGGGCCAAAACCTGCCTGACCGCCGAAGGTGAGCCACGCACTTTACGCGGGTTTTGCGGCAAGCCATTGGCCGCGGAGGAAGGCACCATAAAGGCAGAATTCGAGAAAGAAGCAGAGCGCATCCTAGCCTTTCAGGACCGGTTGAAGCTCATCCAACTCGTCAATATCAACCAGGCGCTGCTGGAAATTTTTAACCCCGTCGCCAAGGCTGAGCGGAATGCCAAGGCCCTTGCTTCAGAACTTTCTTATGGCGATTTGATAGACCAGACCTCGCAACTGTTGATCGACCCTGGTGCGGCCTGGGTGCTTTATAAACTGGATGGCGGCATCGAGCATCTGCTGCTGGATGAAGTGCAGGACACGGCCCCCGAGCAATGGAAAATTGCCACTTCCATCGCGGCGGAATTTTTCGCGGGGCAGGGCGCGCGGGAAGAAGCGCGAAGTATTTTCGCGGTGGGGGATCCGAAGCAATCCATCTTCTCCTTCCAGGGTGCGGATCTTAAGAGTTTCGATCATTACAGGGAGAAATTCAAAATCTCCGCAATCTTCGCCGGGCGTGCCTGGCTGGATGGCAAGCTTTCCGTCTCTTTCCGGTCTACCGCACCGGTGTTGGAGCTCACTGACGCCGTGTTTGCCGAAGGCTTTGCCCGCACCGGTGTGGTTGAAGCCGCCGCCACGTTGCAACATGGTGTCAGCCGTGCGGGGCAGGCGGGCCGGGCCACGCTCTGGCCGTTGGCGCAAACCGCCGAGGCTGAGGAGATACCGGAATGGGATTTGCCGGATAATTACCAGACCGCGGAATCCTCGATTACCATTCTCGCCCGCAAACTGGGCGATTATATTCAGCAACGCCTCACCCAGCCCTTGCCCGCAAAAAATCGCAATGCCCGGTCTGGAGATTTTCTTATTCTCGTGCGCTCACGCGGGGCGATTGTAGGCGCCATCACCTCTGAGCTGAAATCCCGCGGCATAGATGTTGCGGGGCTGGACCGCATGGTGCTGGCCGTACAACCTGTGGTCTCAGACATGATGGCATTATGCGATGCGCTGCTGTTGCCGGAGGATGATCTGGCCTTCGCGCAATTTCTCGTCTCGCCCTTGGGTGGGCTTTCGGATGAAAGCCTGATGGAGCTGGCCATGAACCGCCAAGGCTCGCTCGTGGCGGCACTTTATGCCCGTGCGGATGAGCGCCTGGAATGGCAGGCACCGAAGGCATTCTACGAAACCCTGCGCGCCAGGGCGGATTTTGATACGCCGTTCGCTTTGCTCTCGGACGCGCTGGGTGTGCTGGGCGGCCGCGCCCGTTTGCTGGCGCGTTTTGGCCCGGAAGCCGCGGAGCCGCTGGATGAATTTTTGGCCGAGGCGTTGCAATTTTCTGTGGCTGAGCCAGGAAGTTTACAAAACTTTGTGCACGGGCTGCGCCATGCCGCCACCGCCATTAAGCGTGAAACCGAGGCGGGCGGCGATGAGGTGCGGATTATGACCGTGCATGGCGCCAAGGGGTTGCAGGCACCCATCGTGATTTTGCCCGATACGGTGAGCCTGCCGCAGGCGGAGACGGCGTTATACTGGATGGATGTGCCGCAGGCGGACTTCAAAATTCCCATTTTTTGCCCCCGCACGGCGCTGCGCCCCAAAATGCTGGGGGAGGTGCAGAATGCCCAGCGTGACGCGCAATTAGAAGAATATAACCGGCTGCTCTATGTGGCGCTCACCCGTGCGGAGGATGAAATTCTCATCTGCGGTGCGGCGGGGCGCAAAGCCATTCCCGGCGCGTGCTGGTACGAGGCAGTGAAAGCCGGTTTCGCCCGCCTGCCTGCACGTGCAGATGAGGATGGCGACATGGTTTATGACTGCCCCCAAACCGCCGCGCCGGACGGTGTTTCCCAGGCCCGCGAGGCCCGCACCGCTGCGCTGCCGGTTTGGGCCGGGCGCGCACCGGACTGGCAGGCCGCTCCCGCGCCGAAAGAACAGCCAGGGCCAGAGCGCATTGTGCCGAGCCGGATTACGGAGGAGACTTCCCGCACTGCCCTGGCCATAAGCCCGCTGGCCGGGCCGCAAGCCCCGGCCGCCAAACGCGCCGCGGCCATGGCGCGTGGCGTTGCCGTTCATGCGCTGTTGCAATATTTGCCTGATTTACCCGATTCGGCGCGGCAAAAGGCGGCTTTGGTTTACCTGCACACCCAGCCGGAGCTGGCGCATGAGGCAGCGGAAATTTGCGCCTCGGTGCTGAAAATTCTGCATGAGCCCGCTCTTGAAGCATTGTTTGGCCCAGGTTCAGGCGCTGAGATACCGCTTGCGGGTGTGGTCTCGGGCCGGGAAATTGGCGGCATTGCGGACCGTGTTTTTATCGGCGCGGAAGAAATCATTGTCGCGGATTATAAAACGGATAGAAACCCGCCGCTGGATATCTCCGGGATTCCGGAAAAATATCGCCTTCAGCTTGCCGCCTACCGGGCGGTGCTGCGGCAGATCCACCCCGGCAAAATTGTGCGCTGCGTGCTGATATGGACCGGGCGGGCAGAGGCCATGGCGGTGCCGGAGGCGATGCTGGACGCGATGGGGCTGGCTTGATCCCCCCGCCATTCACCGCCATGTTATGAAAAATTCTGTTTCACTGGGTGTATTATGACAAAAGCAGTAACTGACGACAGCTTCGCCACGGATGTGCTGAATTCCGGCAAACCCGTTCTGGTGGATTTCTGGGCTGAATGGTGCGGCCCGTGCCGGACCATTGCCCCCTCGCTGGAGGCGCTGGCAGAGGAATATGAGGGCAAGCTGGATGTAGTGAAGGTGAATATCGACGAAAACCCGATGTCCCCCACGCAATATGGCGTGCGCGGCATCCCCACGCTGTTGATCTTCAAGGACGGCAAGGTTGCCGCCCAGCAGGTTGGTGCGGCGCCTAAATCGGTTCTGAAGGCCTGGATCGAAAAGAGCCTGTAATGCCTCCCGAGCTTCCGCCGGACATTATGCCGATGATTCGTACCATCGCCATGCCGGCGGATGCCAATGCCAGTGGCGATATTTTTGGCGGCTGGCTGATGAGCCAGATGGACCTCGCGGCCGGTAACCTCGCCCAGCGCGCGGCGCGTGGGCGCTGCGCAACCGTGGCGGTGGAGGCGATGAGCTTTTTGCGCCCGGTGAAAGTGGGCGATGAGGTGACGGTGTATTGCCAGTTGCTCTCCACCGGCCGGTCCTCGATGAATATCTCCGTTGAGGCCTGGCGGCGGGAACGCGCCGGCGAGAACGACGAGCGGGTAACGAAAGCGGTTTTCAAGTTTGTCGCCATCGATTCGGAGGGGCGTTCCAGGCCATTGCCGGGCTAATTCGTCGCCAGAAAGACTGTGGCCAAGCTTGGCGCGCTGGAGGGCAGGGCGCGTTGGTTTAGAAATGCCTCTATATCAGCACTGGGCACAGCGCGTTCCAAATCACGCGGTATCAGGTGGTAGTCTGGCGGGTAGAAAGCCAGCGTAACCGGGGCTTGTGCCGGAATTTCCTGCCAGCAGGCGCGCATTGCCTCCTTCGGCACAAGCTGGTCTTCACCGCCATATAGTATCAGCGCCTTCTGGTTGAAGCGCGAACAGGCCTCCTGGGCCTGACCCATCAATGTCACCAACCCCTCCACATTATCCAGCCTTGGCGCATGGATGGTAAGCGGGTCTTCCCCAAAGGCGATCAGCGCCGCGAGATTGTCTGATGCTTTGATGTGTTCTGATTGCCCGGTGAGCCTTTTGCCGGGGGCGAAGAAATTCGCCACCCGCAGCGTCTCTTTAAACAGCGGGCTCATGGCGGCACCACCCCACACCGCAGGGGCAGAGAGCACGTAGCCATCAACCGGAGGCGGGTTGGGCGAAGTGCCGAGCAGCAGGCCAATAGCCCCGCCCATGCTCTCGCCCATGATATAAAGCGGCGTGTTAGGGTAGCGGGCGCGCAGGATGATGGTTTCGTCCCGCGCTTCATCCACCAGCACATTCGTACCCGGCCAATAACCCCGGTTTTTGCTGGCGCCGAAGGAGGAGAGGTCCGGCGCGTAAATCTCGATGCCATGCGGGTTAAGGTAACGGGCCAAAATCTCCCAGCCATCCCGGCTGTCGGTATAGCCATGCAGCGCCAGCACAACGGCTCTAATTTTGCCGTCCGCGGGGTAAAGCCGGTAAGGCTGGCTGGCACCATCCGGCAGATTGAAATAGCCCGAGGTGATGATCGGGTGTGCTGGCGTGGCCTTGGGCACCCCGAACGGAATGGCCGCACAGCCCGCAAGCGCCAAAGCCAGCGCCAGCTTGGGTATGGCGCGGAATGAAGCTAAGAGAGGGGCGGACATTAGTTTACAGCGGAGCGCGGAGCGATGGGCGTACAGACGGATTCGATCAACCATTCCGAGATTATTCATGTGAAAACCCGTTCTGTCTCCTGCGACGGCGGGGCGGAGCCGCTCGGCCACCCCAAGGTTTACCTGCGTATTCCCGGTGAGCAAATCGCCTGCCCCTATTGCTCGCGCATTTTCATCCTGGATGGCGAGGCTGAAGGCGAGAGCCATTGAGGCTCGTACTGGTCGACGGCTCGGGGTTCATCTTCCGGGCCTTCCACGCCATACCGGACATGCAGCGGGCCGATGGCGTGCATGTGAACGCCGTGTTCGGCTTCTGCAACATGCTGGCCAGGTTGCTGAAGGACCATACCGGCACGCATCTGGCGGTGATTTTCGATGCCGGGCGCCACACGTTCCGCAACCGGCTCTACGACCAGTATAAGGCTCACCGGCCGGAGCCGCCGCCGGAGCTGGTGCCGCAATTCGGGCTTATCCGCGAGGCGACGAAGGCGTTCGGCGTGCCCTCCATCGAGCTTGAGGATTGGGAGGCGGATGATCTCATCGCCGCCTACGCCCGCCAGGCGCGTGAGGAAGGGGGCGAGGTTGTTATTGTCTCGTCCGATAAAGACCTGATGCAGCTTTTGCGGGACGGCGTGACGATGCTGGACCCGATGAAGAACACGCCCATTGGCCCGGCCGAGGTGGAAGCGAAATTTGGTGTGGCGCCGGATAAGGTGATCGAGGTGCAGGCGCTGATTGGCGACTCCGTCGATAACGTGCCGGGCGTGCCGGGCATCGGCCCGAAAGGCGCGGCAGCACTCATTGGTGAATACGGCACGCTGGAGGCGGTGCTGGAAGCCGCACCCGCCATGAAGCCCTCCAAACGGCGCGATGCGTTGATTGAGCACGCGGAGGCGGCGCGGATTTCCAAAACGCTGGTCACGCTTTGCGCC
>JAGWIL010000059.1 GCA_028866335.1 Rhodospirillales bacterium | reverse complement strand
TCTTTCTTTCAGCGTCTTTTCCTGCGTATGAGGGTTACCGCTGCTTCTATCTGCGGCGGGATTGATCTAGAGCAGGGATGCCGATGAGTCAGAAGCCAGACATCACCGACCTTACGATCTGCCGTGCCGCCTTCGCGGCCTGGGTTTTCATTTATCATGTCGATCTGCATCTGCATTTCTCCCAGGCGCTGGGAATGTTCTCGTCGATTATCACCCACGGTTATATGGGCGTGGATGGGTTTTTCATCCTCTCCGGGCTGATTCTGCTGCACACGCATCGCGAATTCGACGCCGTGCAAAAAAGCGTGTTTGAAACCAAGTTCCACTGGGCCAATAAAGGCGTGGTGCTGCGGTTTTATGCCAAGCGTCTGGCGCGCATCTACCCGGTGCATCTGGCCACAATCCTCATCCTGTTGGCATTGGTGGGCGGCGGCGCGGCAATGGGGATGCCGCCGCATTCGCCGCAACGCTTTGGCTTCACCACGTTGATCGAAAATTTATTTCTGGTGCAGGGCTGGGGGGCGGATAATTTCGGCGCCTGGAACTACCCGGCCTGGTCGGTCAGCTCGGAATGGGCGGGGTATCTGCTATTTCCGCTTTTTGCCCTTATCCTCACTTATTTTATTCGCGATGTTTCCGTGCAAGTGGTTATCGCCACCTTCCCCATTCTCGGCGTCATTTATTTTTTCTCCGGCCATAGCTTGAACCTCGCCTTTGGTGCGGGGCTTCTCCGTTTCTTCCCTGAATTCATCGCGGGCATTGCGGCATGTCGCGTTGCCGCCGCCGCCGCGGATGTTGCATTTGCCCGCCATGTGTTTTTATGGATCGGCGGAGTGCTGTTGCTGGGCGGCGCGATTTTGGGCATCGATCTGGTGATCGTCATCGGGCTTTGGGCGCTGATTTTCACGTTTTATCTACACGCGGATGCCGAGCGGCCGCCTGTGTTGGGCCGCCGCCCGGTGCTGCATTTTCTGGGTTTGCTTTCCTATTGCTTTTATATGAGCTTCGCCATCGCCGAGATGCTCACCATGCGGGGCTTCCAGCATTTTGGCTGGCAGCCCGCCAACGAAAAGCTGCTCTTTGCCGCCATGATGACAGTGCTCACCTTTATTCTCGCCATTTTGCTGCGTGGGTTTGTCGAGCAACCCTGCCGCCGTGCCGCCAATCGCTGGCTGCAAACAACGCCTGCGCCCATATCCGCGCCGGTCACTGAATCGCCTCAATCCCTGTTTTAAGGTCTCTCATGCGTCTCTCTAAAAGCCTGATCCCCACCCTCAAGGAAACACCTGCTGAAGCGCAGATTGTCTCGCACCGGCTTATGCTGCGCGCGGGCATGGTGCGGCAGATGGCCTCGGGCATTTATGCCTGGCTGCCTTTGGGCCAGCGTGTGCTCTCAAAAATCGCGCAGATTGTGCGCGAGGAGCAGGATGCCGCAGGCGCGCAGGAAGTTTTAATGCCCACTATCCAGAGTGCGGATCTCTGGCGTGAATCCGGCCGGTACGATGCCTACGGCAAAGAGATGCTGCGCATCACCGACCGCCACGAGCGCGAATTGCTGTTCGGGCCGACCAATGAGGAAATGATCACCGCGATCATGCGGGATTCCATCAAATCCTACCGCGAACTGCCGCAAATCCCGTATCACATCCAATGGAAATTCCGCGACGAGGTGCGCCCACGCTTTGGCGTGCTGCGCGGCCGCGAGTTTCTGATGAAGGACGCCTATTCCTTCGATTTGGACCGCGAAGGTGCTGTGGTGGCCTATAAGAAAATGATGCTGGCTTATATGCGCACCTTCCAGCGCATCGGCATCACCGCCATTCCCATGCGCGCTGATACCGGGCAGATCGGCGGTGATCTTTCCCATGAATTCCACGTGCTCGCCCCAACAGGTGAATCCGGCGTGTTCTACGATGCCGCCTTCGAGGCAGGCGATGCGATGGCCGCCACGGATATCGAGGCGTTCTACGAGCAGATGACCACCATCTATGCCGCGACCGACGAAAAACATGATACCGAAGCCTGGGATAAGATTCCCGCCGAGCGCAAGCGCGAGGGCAGGGGCATCGAGGTTGGGCAGATATTCTATTTTGGCACCAAATATTCAGAAGCGATGAATTTCGCCGTCACAGGCCCTGATGGCCAGAAATTCTTCCCCGAGATGGGCAGCTACGGCATCGGCGTCTCGCGTCTCGTCGGTGCCATCATCGAGGCAAAGCATGACGAAGCCGGCATCATCTGGCCGGATGCGATTGCACCCTTCAAGGCCGCCATCCTTAATCTCCGTCAGGGCGATGCCACCACGGATGCCTTGTGTGAAAAAATCTACGCCAGCTTCGGCAACGATGCGCTTTATGACGACCGCGAGGAACGTGCAGGGGCGAAATTCGCGGAGGCTGATCTGCTCGGCCATCCCTGGCAGATCATCATCGGCCCGCGCGGTGCCGCCAACGGCGTGGTGGAGCTGAAACGCCGCGCCACCGGCGAGCGGTTTGAGCTGCCGGTTGAGGACGCTCTGGCCAAGGTGCGCAGCTGATGTTCAATGCCTTTGAGCGCAAAATCGCGGCGCGTTATCTGCGTGCCCGGCGCGGCGAGCGCTTCGTCTCTGTTATCGCTATTTTTTCGCTCATTGGCATCGCGCTGGGGGTGGCCACGCTTATCATCGTGATGAGCGTGATGAACGGTTTCCGGCAGGAATTACTGAGCCAAATTCTGGGCTTGAACGGTGATATCGGCGTGTATGGCACCAGCGCACCACTGAGCAATTACGACGCCATGGCCGCCAAAATACGAACCATCCAGGGTGTGACAGGCGCTTTCCCCATCTCGCAGGGGGAGGTGCTGATGTCCGGCCCGCAAGGCGGGGCCACGGGTGGCATTGCGCGTGGCATCACCCCGGAAGGGCTGGTGCAGCTCCCCACTGTCTCAAACCATGTCGTCTCGGGCAGCCTGGCGGACCTTACCGGCGGCGATACCATCGCCATCGGCGGGGCCTTGGCGCAGCAATTCAATGTCTCTGTCGGTTCGCAAATATCGCTGATTCTGCCACAGGGAAAAGCCACGATCATCGGCACTATCCCGTCCATTGAATCATTTACGGTGGTGGCGATATTTGAAACCGGTATGCAGCAATATGATTCGAGTTTCGTGTTTCTGCCGCTTGGTGCCGCGCAAACCTTGTTTCAGCAAAATGGCACTGCCTCGCAAATTCAGGTTTTCGTGAAAGACCCGGACCATGATGACGCGGTGAAGCAGGATATCCTGAACGCGTTTCCAGGCCAGGGTTTGAACATTCAGGACTGGAAGCAGAATAATGACAGCTTCCTCGCGGCCGTCACAGTTGAGCGGAACGTGATGTTTCTTATCCTCACCCTCATCATTGTTGTTGCCGCCTTCAACGTCATCTCCTCGCTCATCATGATGGTGAAGGACAAAGCAAAAGACATCGCGATTTTGCGCACCATGGGGGCGAGTTCCGGCTCCATCCTACGAATTTTTTTAATGGCGGGGGCATCCGTTGGCGTGCTGGGCACGTTTATCGGCTTTGTGCTGGGGGTTTTGTTCTGCCAGCACATCAACCAGATCCGGCTGTTCATCCAGCACATCACCGGGCAGCAGCTTTTCAACCCCACCATCTATTACCTTGAATCTTTGCCTGCGGAGCTGGACTGGCAGGAGGTGACGGAAGTGATCGCGATGTCTCTCGTGCTATCGGTACTGGCCACCATCTACCCAAGTTTGCGGGCGGCCAAAATTGACCCGGTGGAGACATTGCGCAGTGAGTGATTATCTACTCTCCATGAAAGCCATTGGCCGGACCTATAAATCTGGCGAAGGCGCGTTAACGGTGCTCAACGGCGCGGAACTCACCCTTTCGCGCGGCGAGATTGTGGCACTCGTCGCCCCCTCCGGCGCTGGCAAATCAACTCTGCTGCATCTGGCGGGGCTTCTGGAAAAACCGGATGCAGGCAGCGTGATCATAGACGGCCAGGACACCGGCGCGCTGAACGATGCCGCGCGCACCGCTTTACGCCTGAAGCATGTTGGTTTTGTTTATCAGTTCCATCACCTTCTGGCGGAATTCACCGCGCTTGAAAACATCTCCATTCCGCAGATGATCGGCGGCGTAAGTCAGGCGGAGGCCAATAAACGCTCCATGGAATTGCTGGAGAAATTCGGCCTTGGCCCGCGCGCCTCGCATCTGCCTGGTAAACTCTCGGGCGGTGAAAAGCAGCGCGTGGCCATTGCCAGGGCGCTCGCCAATCATCCTTCTCTGCTGCTGGCGGATGAGCCAACCGGTAACCTTGATGTCGCCACCTCCAACATTGTGTTCGAGGAATTGTTGCGCGTGGTGCGCAGCGAAAACACCGCCGCCCTTATCGCCACCCACAACCCAGACCTTGCGGCGCGGATGGACCGGCGGGTGGTGTTGAGTGATGGAAAACTGGTTTAACTTTGTATGGCGTTTTGCGGCAGGCTTATGCCCGCCGCCCGCAATGCTTTCGCGGCACCGGGGTGAAAGCTGATGCCCGCCTCGTAAACCGGCTGTAAAGGCGTTGAGTACGCCGCCGCTTGCACCGCCGCGGCCAGCAACGCCCTATTTTTTAACGCCGCCGCCGTTACCTCTTGCACCAGATCAGCTGGTAGCGAGGCAGCGCCAACAGCAATATTCAGTGTGCCCACGCTGCCGACATCCACGTTTTGGCCGGGGAAGGTGTTGGCTGGCAACACCATGCGGGAGAGGCCCGGCACCGCGTTGGCCGCTTGCGCGGCTTGCGCCATCGAAAAGCCGATCAGCCGCAATTTTTGCCCCATGGCGGCGGCGGTTAATGCTGGCAGAGGTGGCGCGCCGATAAAGGCGCAAGCGGCCAACTTGCCGTCCAGCATTTTTTTCATCTGCTGCCCGTAATCGCTGGTTTCCACGCGGCTGGGGCGCACGCCCACGCTCGCCAGAATGGCCGGAACCGCCGCCGCTCCGCTTGCGCCATCTGGGCCGACGCCGATCTCCTGGCCATTCAAAGCCGCCAAATTTGAAACGCCAGCATGGGTGGAGACGATTTGCAGCACGGAAGGGTAGGCCGGAAACAGCGCGCGGAAGCTTTCCAGCTTTGTCCCCGCGGTCCAGCCGCCCGTGCCCGCCCGCGCCTGCGCCGCGACCGCGATGCTGGAGAGGCCAAGCTGCGCCGCGCCTTCCTCAATCAACAACAGATTGGCGCTGGAGCCGCCGGTGGCGCGGTAAGCCAGATCTAGCCCTGTGGCGTTTTTAATAAGCTGCCCCCAGGCTGGCCCGAATATGGCGAACGCGCCGCCTGGCCGCCCGGTGCCCATTATCAACGCGCCGCGCCAGGGTGGTTGCGCAGCGCGCCCCGCGCCCGCTAGTGCCAACCCGAACCCAGCCCCCAGCAAACCCCGCCGCGCCAGCCTCATAGCAGGCTCCGGCAGCGTTCGAGGGCTGCGATCAGCGCCGTCCGTACCCCCGGCTCCAGTGCCGAATGCCCGGCATCCGGCACCAGGGTCAGGCGGGCCTGCCCCCAGGCGGCGGCAAGTTCAAAGGCGGATTGCGCCGGGCAGATCATGTCGTAACGCCCCTGCACAATCTCGCCGGGAATCCCCCGCAACTTGTCCATATGCGCCAACAGCCCGCCGGGCGGCAGGAACAAGCCATGGCGAAAATAATGCGCCTCGATCCGCGCCAGGCCGATGGCGGTGCGGTCTTGCGCGAAAGCACTAACAGCCTCGGCGCTCGGCAGCAGCGTGGAGCAGGAGCCTTCATACACACTCCAGGCCCGGGCGGCTTGGGCTTGGAGCATGGGGTCGGAATCGGTCAGGCGCTTGAAATAGCCGTTCAGCAGATCGTGGCGTTCCTCCGGCGGCAGAAACTCCGCAAAAGCTGCATGGGCGTCGGGGAATACGCGCTGCAGCCCGTAGAGGAACCATTCCACCTCGTGCTCGCGGCCGAGAAATATGCCGCGCAACACGGCTCCGGCCACGCGCTCAGGGTGCGCCTGGGCATAGGCCAAGGCCAGGGTGGAGCCCCAGGAGCCACCAAATAGCACCATGCGGTCAATATTCATGAACTGGCGCAGCGTCTCGATATCGTCGATCAATTGCGGTGTGTTGTTGTTCTCCAGCCCGCCCAGCGGGCGGGAGCGTCCCGCCCCGCGCTGGTCAAAAATAATCACCCGCCAGATGCTGGGGTCGAAAAACCGCCGATGCACCGCACCCGCACCAGCACCCGGCCCGCCATGCAGGAACAACACTGGCTTGCCCGCCGGGTTGCCCACCTGCTCCCAATACATCACATGCCCGTCGGTAAGGGGCAGATACCCGGTCTCAAACGGCCCGATTTCTGGGAATAAATCGCCGCGCGGCATATTATCGTTCCAGCGCCAGGGCCAGCGTGGCGGCCACGCGTTCGGCTTGTTCGTCGGCCAGGTCCGGGTGAATCGGCAATGCCAGCACCCGCCCGCCCAGGCTTTCCGCCACAGGCAAGGCCACGCCGTCATGCGCCGCCATATAAGCTGGCTGCTGGTGCAAGGCGCGCGGATAATACACCGCATGGCCGATATTGGCCGCCGCCAGGGCCGCTTTGGCGGCGTCCCGCGTGGCTTCGTCTGGCAGCAGCACGGAATAAACCGCCCAGGCGCTTTGCGTGCCCGGCATCCGCAAGGGGGTTTCCAGCACGTCTTTCAGCGCGGCATCATAAATGCGGGCAATTTCCTCGCGCCTGGCAATCTCGCCCTCGAAAACCTCCAGCTTGGCGAGCAACACGGCGGCCTGCATCGTATCCAGCCTGCCGTTCATGCCGGTGCGCAGAACTTCGTAGCGCGTTGTGCCCTCGCCATGGGTGCGCAACGAACGGTACAGCGCCGCGCGCTCGGAGGACTCAGTAAACAACGCCCCGCCATCGCCATAAGCGCCCAGCGGTTTGGAGGGGAAGAAACTGGTGGCCGTGGCATCCGCCGCCTTGCCCAGCCGCACACCATCTTGCGCGGCACCAAAGCTCTGCGCGCAATCATCCAGCGTGAACAAGCCCTCCCGCGCGGCAATCGCGTTGATGCCCGCCCAATCCGCCGGCTGGCCAAACAAATCCACACCAATGATGGCACGCGGCTTTAATTTTCCCGCGCGTTTCACGGTCTCGATGCGCTCTTGCAGGCTGACGAGGTCGATCTGAAAGCTGCGCGGATCAACATCCACAAATACCGGCGTGGCCCCCAGCAGCAGCGGCACCTCGGCGGTGGCGGTGTAGGTGAAGGCGGGCAGAAACACCGCATCCCCACGCCCAATGCCTTCCGCCATCATCGCAATCTGTAGCGCATCCGTACCGGAACTCACGCTCACGCAATGGGCGGCACCGCAAAAGGCGGCGAGCTTGCCTTCAAGCTCCAGCACCTCAGGCCCCAGAATATATTGCCCATGCGCCAACACCGCATCCAGCCGCTCTTTCAGCCCGCTCCCCAGCCGCGCCTGCTGCGCTTTAAGGTCCAGAAACGGGATCGGCGGAAAGTTTTGTGCGTTCATGGAGTGGCAGACTACTCTGCCGCGCGCGGCACGGCGAGACCCGGCGGGCTTAAAAATTCCGGCACCATTTTGTGCAGCAATGCCACGGCGCTGGCCTCCTCGCCCGCGTCCGCCGCAGCGGTTAGTTCCGCCATGGCGGCGTTCACGGCGTCAAGGTTCACAAGCCTAGGTGTGGCCATCAGCAATCCCTCATGCTCTGTCGGCAGGGGTTCCTCAGCACCGTGGAAAAGCTCCTCGAACAGCTTTTCTCCTGGCCGCAGCCCGGTGAATTTAATTTCGATGTCCTCATCCGGCTTCAGTCCCGCCAGGCGGATCATCTGCCGCGCGAGGTCAACAATTTTTACCGGTTCGCCCATATCCAGCACAAAAATGCCGCCATCCGGAATCGCCTCTTCCCCGCTGCCTGCGGCAGAAGCCTGCAACACCAGCCCCACGGCTTCGCGCACGGTCATGAAATATCGTTGCATCTCGGGGTCGGTGACGGTGAGTGGCCCGCCTTGAGCCAACTGGCGGCGGAACAGCGGCACAACCGAGCCGGTAGAGCCCAGCACATTGCCAAACCGCACCGTAACACAGCGCATACCTTGGCCATCATGCCGCGCCGTCACGTCAAGCGCCTGGGCGTACATTTCCGCGAGGCGCTTGGAAGCCCCCATGACCGAGCTGGGATTCACCGCCTTGTCGGTCGAGATCAGCACCATCAGCTTCGCCCCGGCGGCAGCGGCGGCATCCGCCACCACCCGCGTGCCCAGCGCGTTGGTGCGCAAGCCCTCCAGCCGGTTCGCCTCCACAATCGGCACATGTTTCAGCGCGGCGGCGTGAAACACCAGCTCTGGCTGGAAGGATTGTGCAATGGCCTGGATATGCGCCGCGTGGCGTACATCCGCCACCACCGTCCGGCGCGGCAAAGCCGGGGCCAGCTCTTTAATCTCCAGGTCAATCTGCCAGAGCGCGAATTCAGACGAATCAAGCAGCAGAATTTCCGAAGGGCCAAACCCCGCCACCTGGCGGCACAGCTCTGCGCCGATGCTCCCACCCGCCCCAGTCACCATCACGCGCTGCCCCGCAATAAGCTCGGCCATCGCCTCATGGTCCAGTCGCACCTGGCGGCGGTTCAGCAGATCCTCAATGGCGATGGGCTGCAACGCCACTTTCTGGTCTACTGGCGCTA
>JAGWIL010000423.1 GCA_028866335.1 Rhodospirillales bacterium | reverse complement strand
CATCATGCTGACGGCGATGACCGATGAGACGGACCGGATTATCGGGCTGGAGCTGGGGGCGGATGATTACGTTACCAAGCCGTTCAACCCGCGAGAGCTGCTGGCGCGCATCCGTGCCGTGCTGCGCCGTACCTCCGAGGCGGAAGATCGTGTTTCAGACCAATCCGCGAAGCTGTATCAGTTCGCTGGCTGGGTGTTGGAAACCGCCCGCCGCCGTTTGCTGGACCCGAGCGGGGTGGAGGTTGCGATCACCGGCGGCGAATACGACCTGCTGGTGGCATTGCTGGACCGGCCAAACCGCGTGCTGACGCGCGACATGCTGCTGGACCTGCTGCGCGGCCGCCAGGCCGGGCCGTTTGACCGCGCGATCGATGTCGCGGTTTCCCGCCTGCGCCGCAAGCTGGAGGATGACGGGCGCAACGCCCAGCTTATCAAAACCGTGCGTGGCGGCGGCTACGTGCTTTCCACGCCTGTCGAACGGCTTTGAGATTCTGCCTGCTGCCGAAAAGCCTTGCCCGCCGGACCATTCTGTTCCTGCTGGTGGGCTTTGCGTTCATCCAAATGCTTGGGCTGCTGGTACATACCGTCAACCAGATGCAACTGGAAAGGCTGGTGGATGAGCAGGAATTCGCCACCCGTGCTGCCATCATCTACCGCCATATCGCCCTTGCCCAACCGGCTGACAGGGCAATAGTGGCGGCCAGGGAGCCAGTGCCAAAGGACGATACCGTAAGCCTGACATTAAGCCCGCCGCTGGATGGCACAACGCGGATGCCCTTGCCGATGGCCGAGGCCGTGCGGGCGGGCATTTTCACTTATGGCATTCCGCCAAATCTGCGCCCGCGCGGCATTGCGCTACGGGTTGCCGCCCACCCGTTCCGGCTCATTGTGAGTTTTGGCCTGCCGGATGGGCTGTTTTTTCCTCTGCCCATGCCGGGGGGGCCAACGCCGGATGGCGCCCCGCCGGATATGATGTGGCCCCCACCTGATCAATTGCTGCCGCCTTTAATGTGGCTGACCGTAACAACAGAGCTGCACCCGCCCGCCCCCTGGCGCTCACCGGACTTTGCCACAGCCTTCATTGTCATGATGCTGCTGGGCGGTATTGTTATCACCCTGGCGGTGCGGCAATTGCTGGTGCCGGTGAAAACGTTGGCAAGGGCGGCGGAGCTGTTTGGCCGGGACGTGGTGAATGCCAAGCCATTGCCAGAGGTGGGGCCAAGCGAAATCGTCACCGCCGCGCGCGCCTTCAACACCATGGCGGCGCGCATCCGCCGCTTTGTCGAGGACCGTACCTTCCTGCTCACCGCCATCGGGCATGATTTGCGCACGCCGATCACGCGGTTGAAACTTCGCGCTGAATATATGGAAGATGACGAGCAGCGGGCAAAGATGCTGGCGGACCTGGACGAGATGGAGGCGATGGTGGCTGCCACGCTGGCCTTCGGCAAAGACATCACCACCACCGAACCACTGGCCCGGATTGATCTCGCCAGCCTGCTGCGCACGATTGTTGATGAAACCGCCGATATGGACCCCGACCGCGCGGCAGCGCTCGATTATCAAGGCCCGCAGCATATGGCCATTAATGCAAGGCCTTTGGCGCTGAAGCGCGCGTTGAGCAATCTCATCACCAATGCCATGAAATATGGCGATGCCGCCTGCGTTACGCTGCACCCTCCAGT
>JAGWIL010000422.1 GCA_028866335.1 Rhodospirillales bacterium | reverse complement strand
GCGGCGGTGGCGGTTTCTGCATTGTCCAGATGGCCTTCCGTGAGGCCCGCCTGGCCGTGGATGATGCGGTTGCCTGCCATGGCGACGAGGCTGACACGCCGGGAGATGCCGGGCTCGAAGCGTATGCCCGAACCTGAAGGCACATCCAGCCGGAAACCGAATGCGGCCTGACGGTTGAAGTCCAGCGCCGGGTTGGTCTCAAAAAAATGCGCGTGGGAGCGCACCTGGATGTCGCGGTCACCAGTGTTTAGCACGTCGAGTTCGAGGCGCGCCCGGCCTTGGTTTATTTCAATCTCGCCATCCGCTGCGAGAATCTCGCCGGGAATCTCTCCATCCTCCTGGCCATCGGCGATGGGGCGGAAGACGATAACGAGCTTGGTGCCTTCGGGAAAACTTGCCTCCACAGCTACAAACTCCGTGAGGGTTGGCACACCTGGTTCAACATCCTCAGGCGTGAGCAGCGTGGCGCCTAAGTTCACGATTTCCTCGTAAGCCAGCCCGCAGCGGGCGGCGAGGAGCATTTCATCCGCAATGAAGGCCACGGCTTCCGGGTGGGAGAGTTTCACACCACGTGCCTTTAGTCGTCGTGCATGTTCGGCTGCCGTGAAGATGGTCAGGCGTTCAAGCTCGGTGGGGGAGAGGTTCATGGGATGCTCCTTAATTGGAGAATAATTGCTGCGCCTGAAACGGGTGGCGCATCATCGCGATGTCAGTAAGGGGTGTGAAGCTGCCGATATCATCCAGCGGCGGTAGCGGCGCGGCGATCAACGCGGCAATGCGAGGCTGGATGTTTTGCAACGCCGTTTGTGCATCCAGCGCGCCGATGAGCCCCAACCGCACAGCAGCGGTGCCGAGGGCCTGCGCGGTGGTGTGGGCCGAAACGGCGAGTGTTGTTGGTAAATCCAACCCCGCCCCGGCCAGCACCAGCCCTGTGACCACTGGTAAATGGCCATGGGCCTCGCCGGAGGCAACAAGCGCGCGGTATGAAGCGGCGCCTGCTGTGCCAAGCCGCGCATGGGTGGCCAGCAAAGCCGCCCCAGCCCTCAGCGAGCCTTCGCGCGCGGCGGTGATGATGGCAAGAGCGTTGGTAAGCTGGTCCAGCGCTATTAACGCAGAAGAATCCTGCGCCGCCTGAAAGGCATAGGCCACCAGTGGCCGGTCGTGCGGTGACCAGCGGTGCTCCATCTGCCCTGCCAGAAAAGCCGGCCAATCCGCGCGGGTGAGGTGGCCATCGGCCATCAGGCTTTCCACGCCCCAGGAAAAGGCAAAACCCCCTGAGGGAAATTGTCCATCCGCGAATTGCAGGGCGCGGAGAAGATCGATCATGCCAGCACCTTCACCTTGCCTTCGTGCTCCAGCCCATGCAGCCGGGCAAGGTAGGTTTCGCGCGGGTGGTCCACCGCCACCAGCAGGCAGCCATCCTCAAAGCGTACCCGCCAGTGCAGATTACCCGCCAGATGCCCCAGCTCCAACGCGCCGTTGTTCAGCGGTTGCAGGCGCAGCCAGTCTTGCGCGCCGACTTTCAAAACGATGGCGCGTTGCTCTGTGAGGTGCAACACCGCGCCATCCGTGAGGGAAACATCACGCGGCAATGCGATAAAGCACGGCGTGCCGTAATCTGTTTGCGCGTGAAAGCGGCGGCGCGGCAGGTCCTCCGCACTCACCACCAAAGTTTCGATATGCCCGCCATG
>JAGWIL010000421.1 GCA_028866335.1 Rhodospirillales bacterium | reverse complement strand
CGGCTCGCCGGTGTCACCGGCTGGCCGGTCGCCCATTCCCGCTCCCCCCGAATCCACGGCACCTGGCTGAAGCGCCACGGGATAGACGGCGCCTATGTGCCGCTGCCGATAAAGCCGGAAGATTTCGCCATTGTGGTGCCCGTTTTGGCCAAGGCTGGGTTCGCGGGGGTGAATGTCACCATCCCGCATAAGGAAGCAGCGTTCGCAATCTGTACCAGAGTGGATGACTCAGCCCGCCGCGCCGGGGCGGTCAACACGCTGGTTTTCACGCCAGCCGGAATCGAGGGCCGCAATACCGATGGCTATGGTTTCATCGCCAATCTACGCGCGCATGGCGTGAACCCGGCTGCCGGGCCGGTGCTGATTCTGGGGGCTGGCGGAGCCGCACGCGGCATTGGCGCTGCCTTGCAGGATGAGGGGGCGGAGATCACCTTCACCAACCGCACGCCAGAGCGCGCGGCGGCGCTGGCGGCGGCACTGCCCCCCGCCAAAACGCTGCCGTGGGAGAACCGCGAGGTAGCACTTGGTGGTTACGCGCTGCTTATCAACACCACCTCGCTCGGCATGGCGCATGAGCCGCCTTTGGCAATGGATCTCTCACGCGCTGCCCCCGGCCTTGCGGTGGCGGATATTGTGTTCGCACCGCTGGAAACCCAGCTTCTGGCGGATGCCAAGACACAGAGGTTGAAGCCGGTCGAGGGGCTGGGGATGCTGCTGCATCAGGCGGTGCCGGGGTTTGAGGCCTGGTTTGGCGTACGGCCAGAGGTGGATGAAGAACTCTACCGGATTGCCGCCGCATGATGCGGATTGGCCTTACCGGCGGTATCGGCATGGGCAAATCCACCGTGGCGGCCATGTTCGCTGCGCGCGGCGTGCCCGGTTTTAACGCCGATGATGAGGTGCACCGCCTGCAAGCCCCTGGTGGTGCCGCCATTCCCGCCATCGCCGCAGCGTTTCCCGGCACGGTAAACGAGGGTGTGCTGAACCGCCCGCAGCTACGCACCATCGTGCTGACTGATTCCACCCGGATGCGTGAGCTGGAAGCCATCATGCATCCGTTGGTCCGGGCCGCCCAGGCGCGGTTTATTGCCGATGCCGAGGCCAAGGGCAGCGCCGCAGCATTGCTGGACATTCCATTGTTATTTGAAACCAATCGCCAGGCTGATTTTGACAAAGTGGTCGTGGTTTCCTGCCCGCGTGAAACACAGATTGCGCGTGTGCAGCGGCGCGGGCTCAGCCTTGCGGAAATAGAGGCGATTATCGCCCGGCAAATGCCGGACGAACAAAAACGCGCCATGGCGGATTACGTGGTGGAAACCGGCGGCGCATTGGAAGAAACCGAGGCGCAGGTGCAAGCCATCTGTAAGGAGCTGGGGTTATGAGCCGTGCTGTTTTGTTCGACACCGAAACCACGGGCTTTGAGCCGCTTACCGGCGATAGGGTGATCGAGATCGCCGCCATCGAACTGGAAAACGACCTGCCCACCGGCAAGCAGTTTTACGCGTTGCTGGACCCTGAACGCGACATCCCCTCAGACAGCACCAGGGTGCATGGCATTACCAACGCGCATGTGGAGGGCAAGCCGAAATTCGCCGAGGTGGCGGAGGCAATGTTGGAATTTTTTGGTGATTCCCCGCTCATTGCCCATAACGCGCCGTTCGATTTCGGGTTCATCTCGGCTGAGCTGGAGAGAGTGG
>JAGWIL010000420.1 GCA_028866335.1 Rhodospirillales bacterium | reverse complement strand
CAGGAGATTTGGAAACAAACCGGCGGGAAGGTGGATGCTTTTACCTGCGCCTGCGGCACCGGGGGCACGCTGGCCGGGGTATCCCTCGCGTTGAAGGCACACAAGCCGGGGGTGCGGATTGTGCTGGCGGACCCGGAGGGCAGCGGGCTTTACGGCTGGGTGAAAAATGGCGACCTGACGGTAACGGGGTCTTCGATCACCGAGGGCATTGGCCAGTCCCGCGTGCCAGAGAATTTAAACGGTATTGCCATAGACGATGCATTAAAAATCGCCGACCCGGAGGCGCTGGAGCAGGTCTACGATCTGATGATCCATGAGGGCATTTCCGTGGGTGGATCGGCGGGCATTAACGTGGCGGCTTCCATCCGTGTGGCGAAGGCGATGGGGCCGGGCCACACCATCGTCACCATGCTGTGCGACAGCGGCGCGCGTTACCAGAGCAAGCTGTTTAACCCGGAATTCCTGCGCTCCAAAAACCTGCCAGCGCCACCCTGGATGGAATAAGACGTTAATAAAGGCGCAACTTGCAACCCCCATAATGCCAGGCAGGAACCTTGCGCGGCGCTTGCCGCGTAATCGGACAAAATGTTTGATGGTGGGATTACATGGCATTCGTGGTCAAGCCGCTGCAAAGCTTCACGGCTGAGGCGCAGATTCAGGATAACAGAAAACTATATCTGTATCAGATCGATCCTCTGCTGGTTGAGGAGGAGGACGGGTTTAACCTGCGCTATTACGACGATCCAAAAGTTATCGCGCATATCGAGGCTTTTTGTGAGTCGTTTCTGGATGGGCGGTATGTGCCGCCAATGGTTGTCCGCGCGCTGGATGACGGGCGGATTGTAGTGATTGAAGGCCATTGCCGCCGCAGGGGCTTGCGCATGGCCATTGCCCGTGGCGCCTGGATTCCGCTGGTGAGCGTGATCCCCTTTCGTGGCAACGATGCTGAGCGGGTGGAGGTGATGCTGCGTTCCGCCCAGGGGTTGAAGCTGGAGCCGCTTGATGTGGCGCGGGGTTATCTGCGATTGCGGGGTATGGGGTTCAGCGCGGCGGATATCGCCGCCTCGCAAAGCAAAGCTGTAGCGCGAGTGCAGCAGATGTTGCTGCTTGCGGAGGCAGACCCGCAGGTGCAGGCGTTGGTGCGCGGCAAGCATGTCTCGCCGGATGCGGCGATAGAGGCGTTGGTTGAACATGGCGATGTGGCGGCGGAGGTGTTGAGCAAAAAGCTGGACGCCGCCAGGCAGGAGGGGCGTTTTCGCCTCACCAAAGCTGCCCCCCGCAAACCCCGCCCTTCACGCAAAACCGTGGAGAAAGTGTTTGCCGGGGTGGAAGCCGCCGCTCAGCATCTGCCAGCGGATTTGCCAAAGCAGGCCAGGGCCTTACAGAAATTGCCGGAAGCTGAGCGCGCCGCGCGCATGGTGCCGGTAAGCGCGCAATTGCTCATGGGGCTGGCGCAGGCGGCCAAGGAAATTGAGCGGATGAAAGCAAGACAGGCACGCAAGCTGGCGCGGCTGGAGGCCATGGGCCAGGCGCAAGCCGTGCTGGAGACGGTTTAATCCCCTGTTGCTTTTGCCACTTTCACCCGCTCTATCCGCCTGCCATCCATTCCCAGAACCTCAAACTTCCAGCCGCCGAACATAATGGCGTCGCCCTTGGCGGCGGGGCGCAGTAACAGGGCCAGAATCAATCCGCCCAGCG
>JAGWIL010000419.1 GCA_028866335.1 Rhodospirillales bacterium | reverse complement strand
CCACGGAGGACGTTGATAGCGGCCAGGGCGTCGGGCTTCCCGGCATACAGAGTTTCGAGTGAGGTCAGATTGCGGTCTGCGTCAGCCGGTATCGCGTCCTCGCCGTGCTGCAAGAGCGCGACGCACCAGGCGGAGAGGTCGCGCCACTTGGGGACTGGCGGCCACGATCCGAACAGGAACCCGATCGCCATGGACCATCCAGGGCGCCCATGTCGCGCCGCGATCGCCGCGCGTGATGACAGCGTGATGCAGCCGACGCGGTTCCAGCCGATGTTCTCGGCCAGCACGTCGATTGCGACTGCGAAGGTGTGCAGGATGGTATTGCCGGCAGCCAGCGCGCCGACGACGAGGGTCAGGCCGAGCGCGATCAGCATCCAGGTGTGGGCGCTCATTTGCCGCCCTCGTGCCAGCCGATCGACTGATCGGTATTCGGAGCCAGGACGCCAGCGGCAGCACCGAGGTCGTCCTGGATGCGGAAGGTAATGGCGAAGCGTCCGTTGAGCTTCCACCCGATGCCCATCTGGAGGTATGCGGGCTTGTCGATTGCACCCGACCAGCGAACCTGGATGCCGATCCAGAACGGGAACATGAGCCGGATCATGAGGGCCCCGTTGCTGTACATCTGCGGGTTCTCACCACGGTCCACGCGCGCGAGGACGAGCCGGTCATTGCGCGCGGACAGGAACCCGCACGTCAGGCACAGCAGCGGGATGATGGCTTCCATTGGCAGCAGGAACGGCGGCGAGTTGAGGACGGTATTCAGCCAGGATGGCAATCGAGGATCGGTTTCGGTGGCCCAGCGCATGGAGGTCTCCTAGGTCTTGATGATCTTCATCACGATCGCCGTCGGCTGCACGATCGAGAGGGGGCTGGATGCGCCAGGGCCGTTGTCGGTAGCGCCCGCAACATTGTGGTAGTGGCTGGCGGTTTCAGTGCTGAGCGAGATGCCAGTAGTGGCGGCCGACATAGCCGACGTATTAGGCCCGTACCCGGTAGCGGCGAGCGCTGCTCCGCCCGGGTTGGCTGTTCCTGCCGTGCCTGTCACATGAACGTGCCCCGGATCGCTGACGTTGTGGGTGTGCGGCGCCGACTCCGTACCGCTGTTGACGTTGAAGTTGTGCGCGTGCGGCGGCAGGTTCGCTGCGGCGATGGTGAAGGCTGCTGCGCCCTGCGTTGCACTGATCGTCGTCGCGGTCAGGCCGACACCACTGCCGTTGCGGCCAGCGGTGACTCGGCCATTCAGGTTCGGCAGGTTGAACGTGGTGCTGCCATCGCCTGCGCCCCACGTCGTTCCGAGGGCCGCGAACAAAGCCGCATAGGTCGTGCGCGAGACTGCGGAGCCGTCGCACTCCAGCCAGCCAGCGGGGAGCGTTGTGCCGGCGAAGTCCATGATCGAGCCCGCAGGCGCTTGCGATCGCGCGGGCTGACCGAGCAGCATGACGGTCCAGACAGTCCCAGATTCATTCACCAGCAGCGCATAGTCTCCCGCGCTCGTGGTGTAGTTCGCGCCACCCGGCAACGCCAGCGACGCGCTATTCGTCAGCGCCACCGATCCCGCGAACTTCAGCAGCACCGTCCGTCCGCTGAAATTGGCCGCGATCGACGTGATCCCGGTCGTCCCCGTTACGTTGAAGAACGATCCGCCTGCGGGTATGGTGAGCGTTGCCGCAGACGGAATGTCGGCACCACGGCTGACCTGGGT
>JAGWIL010000058.1 GCA_028866335.1 Rhodospirillales bacterium | reverse complement strand
CCGGAATTATGCGGGCGCGGCGCAATCTCGTTCACCACCACCTCACCCGAGGCTGTCACGAACATTTCGACACCCATCAGCCCCACCAGCTCCAGCTTTTCCGCCACCACGCGGGCGATGCCCTGCGCCGCCTGCGAAATTTCCGGCCCCAACGGCGCCGGGGCAAGGGTGAGGTCCAGAATATGGTGCTTGTGGCGGTTCTCTACCGTGTCGAAACAGCGGATCGTGCCATCCACCCCGCGCGCCACCATAACGGAAATTTCCATCCCGAAATTCACGAAACCTTCCAGCACCAGCGGCTTCGGTGCCAGCCGCTCAAAGGCCGCGGCCAAGTCCTCTGGCCCGCGCAGCATCGCCTGGCCCTTGCCGTCATAACCCAGCCGCGTGGTTTTCAGCACGGCGGGCAGGCCGAGCCTTGCCACCGCCGCTTCCAGCTCGCTTAAGCTCTCCACCTTCGCCCAGGGGGCTGTGGCAATCCCGTCATCATTCAAAAACTGCTTTTCCAAAATCCGGTCCTGGCTGATCGCCAGAATCTTCGCGCCTGGGCGCACCGGTTTCAGGCTTTCCAGCAGCTCCAGCGAAGCGGCGGGAAGGTTCTCAAATTCAAAGGTGATCACATCCACCGCCTCGGCAAAGGCGCGCAGCGCGGCTAAATCGTCATAAGCCGCCACGGTGTTGCGCGCCGCCACCTGTGCCGCCGGGCCATCCTGCTCCGGTGAGAACACATGCACGAGATAACCCAGCCTCGCGGCGGCCTGGGCGGACATCCGCCCCAGCTGCCCGCCGCCGATCATGCCAATCACAGCGCCGGGCTTCATACCGGTTCCTCCGGCACGGCTTCGGTCTGCTCGGCCCGCAAAGCGGCCACGCGGTCCCGCAAGGCAGGGTCAGACAATGCCAGGATGGAGGCCGCCAGAATGCCGGCATTGATCGCACCCGGCTTGCCTATGGCTAAGGTGCCCACCGGCACGCCGCCTGGCATCTGCACGATGGCGAGCAGCGCATCCTGCCCGTTCAGCACTGTGGCCGCCACCGGCACGCCCAACACGGGCAAATTGGTCATGGATGCCGCCATGCCCGGCAGATGCGCCGCCCCACCCGCACCGGCGATGATAATTTTTAAGCCCCGGCTTTCGGCGGATTTGGCGTAGTCAAACAGCCGCTCCGGCGTGCGGTGCGCGGAAACCACCTTCGCCTCATACGCCACGCCCAGCTTCTCCAGCATTTGCGCCGCATGCTCCATCACCGGCCAGTCCGACCGGCTGCCCATGATAATCCCAACCAATGGCGTGCTCATGCTGTGCGGTCCGGGATCAACCGGCTTTCCAGCCGTGAAATTTCATCTTTCAGCCCCAGCTTGCGCTTTTTCAGCCTTTGCAAATGCAGCTGGTCCACCGGCGGGTGGTCGCTGATCCGGCTGATGACGGTATCGAGGTCCCGGTGCTCGCTGCGCAAAGCGTGCAAGGAGCGCAGCAGGTTATCTTTATCAGTGAGCATGGGGGAGCAATAGAGAAAATCTTGCCTTTCCGAAACCGGAATTTTGCGGGCCATACGGCTTTTCCGCACATTGTGACAAGGCCGCCCGCAACGGGGATTATTTCAATATATTCTGCAAAATCTGGGCGCGGCAATTTTCCAGCGGCAGCGGCGAGCGCAACACCTTGGCGATCAAAATCGCGCCTTGCATGGAAGAATAGATGAACCCCGCAATCCGTTTGCAATCAAGCTCGGCACTCAGCTCCCCGGTGGCAACGCCCTCTTCCAGAACATGTTTAATGCCATCGCGCATATCCTCGAAAATCCGCCCCAGGCGCTGGCGCAGCACCTCAGACTGGTCAGCCACCTCGGCGCAGAAATTTCCCACCAGGCAGCCGCCGCGCATCTCATTGCAGCTCAGCCCGGCAATCGCCTGGTCGAAATATGCCTCGATCCGCGCCCGCGCGGTTTTTGTGGAATCACCCAGAACCTGCGCGCTGAAGTCCCGGTGCTGCTCGAAATAGCGCTCCAGAATCTCCAGCCCAAACGCTTCTTTCGAGGGGAAATGATTGGTGAAAGAGCCCAGCGGCACATTGGCCGCCTGGGCAATGTCGCGCACCGATGCCCCCATGAAGCCCCGCTCATGAACAACACGGAGCCCTTCATTCAGAATTTTCTCACGGTTTGACGGTCTGGGCATGGCTTTCAGCTTCAATCTAAAAAACTTGTTTCATACAAATACGTTCGTACGCATTGCTTTGCAAGATAATTCCGTTCCTTTATCGGACCCATCTTTTCTGGCGCATAGCTTTTGCAATTACATGCATTTTATGCATAGCTGAGTATACGTACGATCGTACATTTATCCTTGATATTGTACGTACGTCCGTATAATTACTCTCCATCACCGGGGCCCCAAAAACCCCTTTCAAAGATGGAGATTCTTAAATGACACTCTTTGCTAAATTCGCTTCTATCGCCGTTTTGGCCGCTTCCCTGGCCCCGTTCGCGGCAAATGCCCAGAATGCTGCCAACAGCCACGCCGCTCAGGAAATTCATCAGCAGGGCCATGGCGCCAATGGTGCCTATCGTGGAAAATTTGCGGTCCGGCAGGACAGTCACAGCCAGCCCTCCTACGCCGAAAGATCCAGTATGACCTGGTCTGCCCGGGCTTCCGATGCCTCAAATAACAGCCGCGCTCGAACCCGGTAAAATTCTTCACTTTCAAAAAGGCAATTCATCATGTCACATTTCGCTAAATTCGCTTCGGCCGCCGTTTTGGCCGCTTCCCTGGCACCATTTGCCGCCCAGGCCCGCTCGGGAGATTTCGGCACCAGCCAGCCGCAGCAGCATCTGGTCCGCATTTCAAATGCCCCGGCATATCAGGGCCGTGCCGCATTAAACACCCAGGTGCCGGCTGACTTCAAAACCGCCCCAAATGCGGCTGAGTATGCCAACGCTGGCGATAATAACGGGTATAATAGCTAAGCGTTTAGCTTGCGCCTTCCCTACTGCTTGCCATTCGGGAGGGCGCAAACCCGGTTATTTTTTCAAAGCCACCGTAAAATCCGCCTCGGTTTGCTGGCGTATCTCCTCCACGGTCACACCCGGCGCGTGCTCGGTCAGCACCAGCCCCTTGCCCTTCTGCACCTCAAACACGCCGAGATCGGTGATGATCTTGGAAACCACACCCTTACCCGTAAGCGGCAAATTGCATTGCTTCAGAATTTTGGGCTCACCCTTGGCGGTGTGCTCCATCAGCACCACCACGCGCGGCACGCCCGCAACCAGATCCATCGCCCCGCCCATGCCCTTCACCATTTTGCCGGGCACCATCCAGTTGGCGAGGTCGCCGTTCTCCGCCACCTGCAACGCGCCCAGAATGGAAATATCGATATGCCCGCCACGGATCATCCCGAAGCTCTGGGCTGAATCGAAATAGCTGGTGGTGGGAAGCTCCGTCACCGTCTGCTTGCCTGCGTTAATCAGGTCGGCATCCTCCTCGCCCTCAAACGGAAACGGCCCGGTGCCCATCATCCCGTTCTCAGATTGCAGATGAATGTCCATGCCTTCGGGGATATGGTTCGCCACCAGCGTGGGAATCCCGATGCCGAGATTGACATAAAACCCGTCTTCCAGCTCGGCGGCGGCCTTCGCGGCCATTTCATCGCGGCTCCAGGGCATGGCTCAACCCTCCTTCTTGCGCACAGTGCGCTGTTCAATCCGCTTTTCGATATGCGCGGGTTTCACGATCTTCTTCACGTAAATGCCAGGTGTGATGATGCGATCGGGGTCGATCTCGCCTGGCTCAACCAAATTCTCAACCTCGGCCACGGTGAATTTAGAGGCCGTCGCCATCACCGGGTTAAAATTCCGCGCGGTCTTGCGGTAAACCAAATTGCCCTCGGTGTCGGCCTTCCAGGCATGAATAATCGCCAGGTCCGCGAACAACCCGGTCTCCATCACATAATGGCGGCCGTTAAATTCGCGAGTTTCCTTGCCCTCGGCCACCTGGGTGCCATAGCCGGTGGCGGTGAAAAACGCCGGTATGCCCGCCCCGCCCGCGCGGATGCGCTCCGCCAGCGTACCCTGCGGGTTAAACTCAATCTCCAGCTCCCCCGCCAGATATTGCTTCGCGAAGGTCGCGTTCTCCCCCACATAAGATGAGATCATCTTTTTAATCTGCCGTGTTTCCAGCAGCATCCCCAGCCCCACGCCGTCGATCCCGGCATTGTTGGAGATTACGGTGAGATCCTTAACCCCTGAATCCCGGATCGCCTCAATCAGGCTCTGCGCGATCCCGCATAAGCCGAACCCGCCGGACATGATGGTCATGCCATCGAACAATTTGCCCTTCAGGGCTTCGGCGGCATTGGTGCAAACCTTACTTATTGCCATGTCTAGCGCTCAACGCACATGGCAACGCCCATGCCGCCGCCAATGCATACGGTGGCAAGCCCTTTATGGGCGCCGCGCCGCTTCATCTCATGCAGCAGGGTGGTTAAAATCCGCGCGCCCGAGGCACCAATCGGGTGGCCAATGGCAATCGCCCCGCCATTCACATTCACCTTGGCGGGGTCGAACGCCAGATCGCGGTTCACCGCACAGGCTTGCGCGGCAAAGGCTTCGTTGGCTTCAATCAAATCCAGCTCGGCGGCTTTCCACCCCGCGCGGTCCAACGCCTTGCGCGAGGCGGGGATAGGCCCGGAGCCCATCAGCGCCGGGTCCACCCCGGCAGTGGCGAAACTCACAATGCGCGCCAGCGGCGTCAGCCCGCGTTTGGCGGCCTCCTTGGCACTCATCACCACCAGCGCGGCGGCTCCATCGTTAATGCCGGAGGCATTACCGGCCGTCACCGTGCCATCCTTGGCAAAAGCCGGCTTCAGCTTCGCCATGGTCTCGGCGGAGGCGTCATGGCGGATATACTCGTCATTCTCCACCACAACCTCGCCCTTGCGGCTGGAAAGGGTCACCGGCGCAATTTCGTCCTTGAATTTCCCGGCCTTCTGCGCGGCGGAAGCTTTCTGTTGCGAGGCCAGTGCCATCGCATCCTGTTCATCCCGCGAAACCTGCCACTGCTTGGCGACGTTCTCGGCGGTGATACCCATGTGGTAGCCGTTAAAGGCATCCCACAGCCCGTCTTTCAGCATCGTATCCACAAAATTCAGATCGCCCATTTTCTGGCCGGCGCGCAGATGCTGCGCATGGGGTGAAAGGCTCATATTCTCCTGCCCGCCTGCCACCACAATGTTGCTCTGGCCAGACATAACCTGCTGCGCCGCCAGCGCCACCGCCCGTAGGCCAGAGCCGCAAACCTGGTTGATGCCGAAGGCCGTCTTGCTGTCAGGAATACCCGCAGCCCGCGCCGCCTGGCGGGCCGGGTTCATGCCCTGCCCGGCGGTGAGCACCTGGCCCAGGATCACCTCGTCGATATCTTCCGGGGAAAGCCCCGCCCGCTCAATGGCGGCCTTTATCGCCACCTCGCCCAGCTTGTGCGCCGGGGTGGCGCTGAACGCGCCGTTAAAGCTGCCGACGGGGGTACGCGCCGCCGAGACAATGACGATATCATCCATGTCCTGGTTCCTTTTGCCAGCCTCGTAGTCGTTGAAATTACGATATGCCGGATACCCATTCCGCGAAAGGCCGCCAGAGTGACGTTTCCGCATACGTGCCCGCCACCATGCCAATATGCCCGGCCTTGGGCTCAATAACCGTCACATGCTTTAACCGCGCGGCCAGCGCCCTGGCGGAAGCAGCGGGCACCAGCCGGTCTTTCGCCGGAATGGCGCAAAAAACCGGCATATCCAAGGCCGCCGGGTCCACCGCCAGCCCCGCCACGCGCCACTCCCCCCGTGCGGTGGCATTGGCACCATACCAGCCGGAAAGCACCTCCCGTGCCACCGGGGCGGCCAGCGGCACGCCATCGGCCAGCCAATCCTCCATCGCCACAAAGCGCCGGGCGCGCGGGCTGGCTTTGTCCTGCCCGGCAAAATCCCGATATTTATCGCCCACCCCATGCGGGTCCACCATGGCGAACATCGCGTTCAGCGCATCAATGGGCAGCGTGCCGGAAAACCTCATCGCCGCTTCCATGAAGGGCAAAACCTGCGCCACGCGGCGCGCCGCCTCCGGGTCGTCAGCATGAAAATCCCACGGTGTCGCCAGCAAAGCCAGCGCCTTCACCCGCGCGGGCGCGCGCAACGCCGCCGCCAACGCCAGCAGCCCGCCCATGCAATACCCCGCCAGAACCACCGGGCCGGGCAGCGCCGCCAAGGCGCGTTCCAGCCGCCCGGCGATGTAGTCGGTGAGGGAAAATTGCCGCTCCACCTCGCCCGGCCAGCCCCAATCCAGCAGATACGGGTGTACCCCCTGCCCGCTCAGCCAGCGCAGCATCGAGGCGTCTTCCATCAAATCCAGAATATACGCGCGGTTGATAAGGCTGGGCACGAACAACACCGGCGTGCCGCTGCCACCATAATCCAGCACCCGGCTTTCGCCTTCCTCCCATATGGCTGGCACATCGCGCAGCGCGCGTGTGTATTTATCCTGCCGGTAGGCGGCGATGCCTGCGATCAGCGATTGGTCCTGGTGCTTAATCCCCTCAACCAGCGCCTCCAGCGCCGCTGGGTCCGGTTCTGTCCCGTTGTTCCATGAATTCTGCCAGGCGCTGCTCAAGCTCAGCAACGCGGCGGTTGAGCCGCTGGACCTCATCCAGGCCAGACCCAGATGCAGCAGCAGCGGGCGCGGCCCCCGTCGGCTCAGCGGCGCCGGGGCCTCGGGGCGGGGGCTCATGTGGCGGCGGTGCGGCTGGCAACAGCGCGGCGGCGGCATTTGCCACCTGCGCCCACAGGTTGAGCATGGTGGCCCAGCTCTCGCGTAACTCGCGATCCGCCGCCATGGCGGTTAGCTCGCTCTGCCACACGGCCACAAAATCCTTGGCCAAATTTTCGTCCATGCGCCATAAATTCCTGCCGCCCTGCCCGCCCTGTCTACCGCGCCGCAGAAAAAATCTCCATAAGCGAAGCACCACGGCGCACTGTGCAGCGCACAAATTTCGTGTTTCTATGGTAGGGTGAGCCTACCGCCTGCGTTCACCACCGAACCGGGATGAAAGAAAAATCCATGAGTGAAACGGTCAAACCCAACCCACAGCCCGTCATCGTCAAAAAATACGCCAATCGCCGCCTCTATAACACGGAATCATCCAGCTACATCACGCTGGACAATCTGGCGGAAATGGTCCGCAACAACCGAGATTTCGTGGTTTACGACGCCAAAAACGGCGACGACATCACCCGCTCCGTGCTTACCCAGATCATTGTCGATGAAGAGGGCAAGGGCAACGCCCTGCTGCCGACCAATTTTCTGCGCCAGCTCATCGGCGTGTACGGAACCGACATGCCCGGCCTGATGCCGAAATATCTCGACCAGGCGATGACCAATTTTCTGCGCCAGCAGGAAACCATGCGCGAAACCGTCAGCAAAACCTTCGGCCCCTTCATTCCCCCCGGCATGGAGGATATGGGCCGCAAGAACATGGAAATGATGGAGCGCGCGATGAGCCTGTTCACGCCTTTTTACCGCGAGGGCGCCGAGGGCAAAACCGGGCAGCATAGCGTTCAAGACTACCAGGAGGAAATTCTAAGCCTCCGCGCGGAGGTCGAGCGGCTCCAGGCCGAACTCGCGGCCGCAAAAAGCAAGGGCAAAGCATAAAGCCCGAGCGCATAGACGGGCCAGCGCGCATGAGGTAGAGAGCGGGACCATGAAATCTGCTCTCCCCTTGGCGCTGGGCTTGATCCTTGGCGCCGCCGCAACCCCGGCCTATGCCCAAATGTCCAGTGCCGGACCGATGAGCTCCGGCACGGGCGGCACGGGCGCCATGGGTGGTATGCCCGCACCCCAGGTGAAGCCCCACACGCCGGATATCGCCCCGGCCGGGCTGCCGGGTATTGGCAGCATCGCCCCGCCGGCCACCGGCCAGCAAATGCAGAAACCCGCAAGCGGAGACCCCACTCAGGAGCTCTTCACCGCCATTAACGCAGATGATTACGGCTCCGCGCAGGACGCTGTGAGCCGGGGTGCGGATATCACCGCCAAGGATCAATTCGGCGAAACCCCGCTCGACCTTTCCATCGCGCTGAACCGCAACGACATCACCTTCCTGCTGCTGGGCACCCGTAACGAGCTTGCCTCGCAAGGGCTAGGCGGCCCCACCGGCACGCCCTGGACGCTGGATAAAACCCCGGCCAGCAAGCCTGCGAGCCACAAAGCCCATGCGGTTATGCCCGCCGCGGCCAGCGTCACGCCGCGCACAACGCTTGGGGCAGGCAGCACCGGCACGCCCAACCCGCAAGCGGGTTTCCTCGGTTTCGGTGCTAAAAACTAAACCCTCGTTATTGGGTCTGCCCTAAAAAGCGCTGTATATTGCTTAGCTGATCCTTGAAGGAATGCGTGAACACGGAGCGGTGGGTGCCGTCATCCGCCGCCACAAAATATAGCGCATCCGTCTGCGCCGGGTGCAGCACGGCTTGTAACGCAGCGGCACCGGGCGAGCAGATCGGCCCTGGCGGCAACCCCCCGGCAACATAGGTGTTATAAGGCGATGCAAGCGCCAGATCCGCCCTGGTGATGCTCATGCCACCAGATTGCCGCCCGCCGCTGGCGGCGAAAATCACCGTCGGGTCGGCTTGCAGCTTCATCCCTGCCCGCAGCCGGTTTTCATACACGGCGGCAATCAGCGGCATGTCGCCGTTCAGCGGCGTTTCCTGCTGCACGATAGAGGCCAGAATCACCGCTTGTTGCGGGTTTACGAACGGCAAGCCATCCGCGCGCCCGGCCCAATCCTTCGCCAACAGA
>JAGWIL010000418.1 GCA_028866335.1 Rhodospirillales bacterium | reverse complement strand
GCTTTTTCCTTCATGGCGCATGTCGCATTGCTGGCGGAAAAAGCGGACCACCATCCGGATTGGTCAAATTCCTACAACAAGGTTAGCATCACGCTTTCAACCCATAGCGCTGGCGGCGTGACCGAGAAGGATGTGGCGCTGGCAAAAGCAATCACCGTTTTTGTCTGGCTGCCGCAGTAACGGTTATTTGCCTGGTTTTACCTGCACCCAGCGCGGGCCTGGATTATCGCCATCTGACGTGAAGCCGGAGATAAGAAACACTGCTGGATTATCGCCGAGCCCTTCAACCTGCTTGCGGACATCCGGCGCGGTTGCCACAATCACGCCATTCACCTGCTGGATCACATTCCCCGCCACAATGCCCGCTTTCGCCGCTGGGCCGGTGGCGGAGGTGACGGAAACGCCGTCTGCTGCCGGTTTGCCCGCCAGCCCTAGCCCGTAAGCAGGCAATGTTACCGGCCCGGGCGGTGGCATTTGCTTCTGGGCAATACTATCATCTTGCGCGGGCGGTGGGGCCGCAATGATAATTTGTGCCTGTTGCGCCACGCCATTGCGAACAAATGCAACGGTTACGCTCTGCCCGGCCTGAAACTCGGCGGTGCGGATGAATAATTCCTGCGGGTTCGCAATCGGCTGGCCACCGAGTGCGGTTATCACATCGCCCGGCTGTAATTTGCCATCAGCCGGGGAGCCGGTTGAAACCGCGCCCACCAGCGCGCCCTTGGTGCCGGGCAGCTTCAACACCGCCTGAATTTCGGGCGAGACGTCTTCTGTCGCCACGCCCAGCCAGCCGCGCGTCATTTTCCCCTCATGGGCCAAAGCCTCGGCCACCGGCTCGGCCATGGCTGAGGGAATGGAAAAGCCAATACCGTCCGAGGTTCCTGCGGGCGCGTAAATGGCGGAATTAACGCCGATCACCTGCCCTTGCAGATTAAACAGCGGCCCGCCGGAATTACCCTTGTTGATGGCGGCATCGGTCTGGATGAAATCGTCGAATTTGGTATCGCTGATCTGCCGGTGCAGAGCACTTACTATGCCCGCCGTGTTGGTGCCTGGCATACCGAACGGATTGCCTACTGCCAGCACCCAGTCCCCCACGCGCATTTTTGTGGAATCGCCGAATGGCACAAATGGCAGCTTGTGCCCGGCATTTATTTTCAGCACAGCGAGGTCGGCATCCGCATCCACCCCGGCGATGATGGCGGGATAGACCGTGCCATCCGAAAAGGTGACAGTGACGTTGCTGGCACCGTTCACCACATGATTGTTGGTGAGGATGTAGCCTGAGGGGTCGAATACAAAGCCGGACCCCAGCGATTCGACGGTTTTTGGTGGCGGAATGACGGTCGCGGCGGTGTTGCTGGGGCCTGCATTATTATCGCTGTTATCCGGCGCGGCATCGCCCGTATCCGGTGCCATGGACGCGATGCTGACAACGGCTGGGGCGACCTTGGCGGCAAGGTCCGCCAAAGATGGCGGCAGGTCCGCGGCGTGGGCTGCCTGGGCAGCAAGCAGAAACAAGGCAGGAAGCGCGCGCGCCAGAATTTTCATGAGGCGAGAGTGGCGAGGCCGGACGATCTTCGCAAGAGGGGGCGAGTGTTCTATCTTAAGCGCCATGAATGAAGCAGAGATTCGCGAAGCCCTCGCCCCGTTTAATATTGGCCGCCGGATTGAAGGCGTGCATGTGCAGGATGGCCTTGTGCAGGTGAGCCTGCGCGCCACC
>JAGWIL010000417.1 GCA_028866335.1 Rhodospirillales bacterium | reverse complement strand
GGCGGAACGTATCGAGGAAAGCGGGTTTTTAATCTCATGCGCCACATCAGCCGCGAATTTCTCAATCGCGTCCATCCGCGACCATAATGCCTGGGACGTCCCCTCCAGTGTGCGGGCCAGTGTGCCAATTTCGTCATTGCGGGTGGTGATCGGCTTGGGCAGCGTTTGCGCCCCGGCGCGGCCTTCGCGCATCCTCTCCGCCGCCGCCGCAAGGCGTGAAAGCGGGCGGGCAATGGTACGGGAAAGATAGAAGGAAACAATCACCGTTAACGCCAGCGCCAACGCGAACAGAATGAGGATAGAAATCCGCACCGCCAGCACCGCCGCATCCACCTCTGAGGCTTCGCGCGTCAGCAGCACCGTGCCCACGGTCTGCTGCCCGTGCTCAATCGGCTCCGCCACGGTAATCAGCAGCACGCCCTGCTGGTCGCGGCGCACAAAAGGCGGTGCTTCCTGCGCGGACGTATCGGCTCCCGTTCCGGTCATTTGCAGCACAGTGCGCGCATCCGGCTGCCAGCCCAGCGTATTCAATTGCTGCCCGGCACCGGAGCCAACCTCCCCGGCTTCATCCTCGCTGCCGGTTACGGAGCCAGAGAGATGGTCGTAGATGAAACTGACAATGCGCGAGAACAGCCCTCGCGGCGGCGGTGCGGCCAATGGCTCCGTCACAATCGCCCCGCCCGCGCCTGGATGCACGCGGGAATTGGCCACCAGCTCGCCATCCGGCCCGTAAATCAGCGCCTGGGCATTGGGCGTCGGCTCGGTAAGGGAATAAAGCAGCGGCTGCGCCTGATCCGGGTTCAGAACCTGCTGGCCGTTATTGTTCTGCACCGCCGTCTCGGCGATAGCGCCGGCATAAATCCGCGCTTGTTCACGCAGGGCAGAGACCTCAGCGGTCAGCAATCCTTGCTGATACTGGTCCAGATAGAGCAATGCGGCGAAAATCAACGCCAGCGGCAGCAAATTCACGAGGAGAATGTCGCGCAACAGGCGCGACATGCGGGTTTTCTGGGCCAGTTTACGCGTCCTTGTAGCGGTAACCAATGCCGTAAAGCGTCTCGATCTGGTCGAACTCGCCATCAACATTGCGGAACTTCTTGCGCAGCCGTTTCACGTGGCTGTCAATGGTGCGGTCATCCACATACACATTCTCGCCATAAGCGGCGTCGATCAGCTGGTCGCGGCTTTTCACCATGCCAGGCCGCTGTGCCAGCGCCTTCACCAGCAAAAACTCCGTCACGGTTAACTGAATGTCCTTACCCCCCCAAAGGCATTGGTGCTTGGTCTCATCCAGCGTCAAATCGCCTCGGGTCAGCACCGCGGCAGGGGCTCCGCCACTTGCCTCCGCGCGGGTGGATTCATTGCGCCGCAACAGGGCGCGGATGCGCTCCAGCAGCAGCCGTTGGCTGAACGGCTTGGTGATGTAGTCATCCGCTCCCAGGCGCAGCCCCATCAGCTCGTCCAGCTCATCATCCTTGCTGGTAAGAAAGATCACCGGCATGGCGGAGCGGGCGCGCAGCTTCTGCAACAGCTCCATTCCGTCCATGCGCGGCATTTTAATGTCCAGCACCGCCAGGTCCACCGGCTTGGCCAAAAGCGCCTGCAAGGCGGATTCGCCGTCCGTATATGTGCGAACAACAAACCCCTCCGCCTCCAGCGTCATCTGCACGGAGGTCAGAATATTGCGGTCATCATCCACCAGGGCGATCGTTTGTTTCATGTT
>JAGWIL010000416.1 GCA_028866335.1 Rhodospirillales bacterium | reverse complement strand
ACGCGGGAGATTTTATTTGCCCCCAGCCCCTCGCGCAGGGCTTTTATAACCGGAATCCCCCCCGCCACCGCCGCTTCGTAAGCGATGGTGATGTTATTGGCCTCTGCTGCCTTGGCCAGCGCCGCGCCATGCACCGCAAGCAGCGCCTTGTTGGCGGTCACGAAATGCTTGCCCGCCGCGATGGCGGCCTCCGCCAGCGCCTTGGCCTTGCCATCCGCCCCGCCGATCAGCTCCACCACCACGTCCACATCAGGGTCATGCGCCAGCGCAACGGCATCATCATGCCAGTTCAGCCCCTCCAGCTTTACGCCGCGGTCGCGGCCACGCTCGCGCGCTGAAACTGCCGTCACCATAATCGGCCGCCCGGCTCTGGCCGCGATCAGCTCTTTTTGCGCGGCCAGCAGCTTAACCACCCCGGCGCCAACGGTGCCAAGCCCGGCAATGCCTATTTTAAGCGGTTTCACGGTTTGCTCTCCGCCAGACTATCAACCGGCGCGCCATTATCGGTCGCCAGGAACTGCTTGATGTTACGCACGGCCTGGCGCAGGCGCTGGGCATTCTCAACCACCGCGATGCGCACATGGCCATCGCCATATTCGCCGAAGCCAATGCCGGGAGCCACCGCCACTTTCGCCTTCGCCATCAGCAGCTTGGAGAATTCCACGCTGCCCATATGCGCATATTTCGGCGGAATCGGCGCCCAGGCGAACATGGAACCCTCGGGGCTCGGCACATCCCAACCCGCACCATGCAGGCCCTTAATGAGAATATCCCGCCGCTCCTTATACAAAGCCCGCATCTCCTCCACGCAATCCTGCGGGCCGTTCAGCGCCGCCGTCGCCGCCACCTGAATCGGCGTGAATGCGCCATAATCCAAATAAGACTTCATGCGGGTCAGCGCCGTGATAAGGCGCGGGTTGCCCACGCCAAACCCCATGCGCCAGCCCGGCATCGAATAGGTTTTGGACATTGAGGTGAACTCGATGGTGATGTCCTTCGCCCCGTCCACCTGCAACACGGAAGGCGGCGGGTTGCCGTCGAAATAAATCTCCGAATACGCAAGGTCCGAGATGATGAAAATCTCGTGCTGCTTCGCCAGCTTCACGAGGTCTTTGTAAAACGCCAGCGTTGCCATGTAGGCGGTGGGGTTGGAGGGGAAATTCACAATCACCGCGGTCGGCTTCGGCACGGAATGGCGCACCGCGCGGTCGATCGCCGCCAGCATCTCATCATCCGGTGTGGCGGGAATGGAACGCACAGATGCCCCCGCGATGATGAACCCGAACTGATGAATGGGGTAAGACGGGTTGGGCACCAGAATCGTGTCACCGGGCGAGGTTATCGCGGCGGCCAGATTCGCCAGCCCCTCCTTGGAGCCCAGCGTGGCGATCACCTCGGTTTCCGGGTCCAGCTTCACGCCCCAGCGCCGCTGGTAATAAGCCGCCTGGGCGCGGCGCAGGCCGGGAATGCCCTTGGAGGTGGAATAGCGATGGCTGCGCGGGTCCGCCACGGTTTCCACCAGCTTCGCCACGATATGCGGCGGCGTCGGGCTGTCCGGGTTGCCCATGCCCAGATCAATAATGTCCTCCGCGGCGGCGCGGGCCTTGGCCTTGGCGGCGTTCACTTCCGCGAACACGTAAGGGGGCAGGCGGCGTATACGGTGAAACTCGTCGGACATGCTCGTACTCGGGCTACGTGTGGATGATGGCGTTGCTCAATACACGAA
>JAGWIL010000057.1 GCA_028866335.1 Rhodospirillales bacterium | reverse complement strand
AAACCGCGTTCGCGGAAGTTTTTTTCATCCGCATTGATGCGGATAAGCCCCTGCCAGGCCTCGGCCTCAAAGCCTGGGCTCTCAAAACTCTGCGTCACGTCGATCAGCCGCGCCAAGTTTTCCACCCGCTCCAGGTAACGCGCCATCCAAAACAGGCCTTCGGCATCGCGGGCCAGCAGGCCGGGGTCTCGCATCATGCTGGCTCTCCTTCGCCAAAATCCTTGGCCAGCACCCATGTGTCCTTCGAGCCGCCACCCTGGGAAGAATTCACGATCAGCGAACCGCGCTTCATCGCCACGCGCGAAAGCCCGCCGGGCAACACCCAGCTTTCCTTGCCTGTAATAATAAACGGCCGCAGGTCCAGGTGGCGCGGTCCAACGCCCTCTTCCACCAAGGTCGGGCCAACCGAAAGCCCGATCATCGGCTGGCTGATCCAGTTTTCCGGGTTCGCCAGAATGGTCTCGCGCACAATCTCCAGTTCGTCTTTCGAGGCGCGAGGCCCGATGGTAATGCCATAGCCGCCGCTTTCGCCCACGGGCTTGGTCACCAACTTGTCGAGATTATCCAACGTGTATTTCAGCCCCTCCGCTTCACGGCAGATATGGGTTTCCACGTTCTGGATCAGCGGCTCTTCGTCCAGATAGTATTTAATGATGCGCGGCATATAGGCGTACACCGCCTTGTCGTCCGCCACACCTGTGCCCACCGCGTTGGCAATGGCCACATTGCCTTTCTTCCAGGCACGGATAAGCCCCGGCACACCCAGCATGGAATCTGGCCGGAACACTTCCGGGTCCAGAAAATCGTCGTTCAGGCGGCGATAAATCGTGTGCACCGGCCGCAGACCAGCGGTTGTGCGCATGTAAACGCGGTCATTTTCCACCACCAGGTCAGCGCCCACCACCAGCGGCACGCCCATTTCCCGCGCCAGAAACACATGTTCGAAATAGGCGGAATTATATATACCCGGCGAAAGCAGCACCACCTGAGGATCATCCAGCCCACCAGGGGCCACCTCGGCCATGGCGGCGCGCAGGCGGCGGCCATAATCATCAACCGGCCGCAGCTTGATGCCAGCCATCAGGTCCGGGAAGGTGCGCAGCATCAGATGCCGGTTCTCGATCACGTAGGAAACACCCGAGGGCGTGCGGGCATTATCCTCCAGCACCCTGAACGCACCAAACTCATCGCGGATGATGTCGATACCGCAGACATGCACATAAGTGCCGTGGGGCACCGGGAAATCCTTCATCTCCGGGCGGTAATTGGCGTTGCCGTAAACCAGATCGGCGGGAATAATCCCGTCCTGCACCACCTGGCCTTTGCCATAGATATCGCCCAGAAACAGGTTCAGCGCCTTCACCCGCTGAATACAGGCGCGCTCCATCAAGTCCCATTCACGGGCTGTTAAGATACGGGGGATACAATCAAACGGCAGAATACGGTCTATCGCCGTGGCGTCGGAATACACCGTGAACGTCACACCGAGGTCGATGAGGTCGGTTTCCGCCGCCGAGGCCCGGGCGCGCAGGGCTTCCAGGCCAATGCCTTGCAAGCGTTCCACTAATTGTTGCGGCACCGAGCCTGCCCCCTGGCGCGGCGTCGTCAGCTCGCAAAAAAAACGGCCGGGGTCATATTCGGAACCAAATTGGTGAAATACCTCGCTCAAACCACAGCCTCCGGCGCATGTACGAAAAAAAACACGGATACAGACGTGACGCAGGATAAATCTGCCGTCAAAACGTCCATTTCCGCAAGGCGTTCTGATAAGCCGCGATAATCCATGGAATTTGTCATGCAAGCGCCAGGCCACAAGCCAGCTTCAGCCCGGCAGATGCCGCCGTCTTATAAAGAAATATGACCTTCTTTTCATCCACCGGTAGGCACTTTCAAACCACTCTGTTACGTCTTTCAAATGCAGCTCATGACCCCCTGCGACGAAACCGTAGACCGCCAGGGCCGGATACACCGCCCCTGGGCACCGGTTATGGGTGCTGTTCGCGAAATCGGGAACGAGGAGCTGGCCCGCCGCGCCGCTGCGTTGAACCGGCAGATGGGTCTTGCGGCCCCCTTTGGTGCCTCAACCGCAAGGGTTTACGACCCACTTCCCGCATTACTTACCGCCGCGGATTTCGCAATGCTGGAAGACAGCATCAAGCAGCGCGCCAATCTGCTTTCGCTGGTTCTGGAAGACATTTACGGTCCGCAAAACCTCATGCGGTCTGGCCAATTGCCTCCTGCTTTGGTGTTTGCGGCACCGCATTTTCTGCGCCCGCTGCACACTGGCGGCCCGCTCGCCACGCCGCGCCTGGGGCTATACGCGGCAGATGTCATCCGCGCGCCAGACGGGCGGTTCGTGCTGCTCAACGACCATACCGGCGTGGTGCCCGGGCTGGGCGATGCGCTTTCCCTGCGCCGCATGGCCACCGGCACGCTGCCAGAGCTGTTTCGCGCGGGTGCCCTGCGCTCCATCCGCCCGGCGCGGGAAATGCTGGTGGACCATCTCCAGCGCGAAGCGGAAGGCGGGCTTGTCGCGGTGCTTTCTGGCGGCCTCACCCAAGGCCGCAAGACTGAGGATGGGTTCGACGACGCTTTGCTGGCACGAGCCCTCGGCATAATGCTTATTGAACCAGGGGACCTCGCCGCCCGCAACGGCGCTTTGCACATGAAAACCCTGAGCGGCTTGCTGCATGTGGCAAAACTGGTCCGTGGCGTTTCCGGGCTGGATTTGGACCCGCTGGAACAAGGCGGCAGGCCAGGGGCGGGCATTCCAGGCGCGTTCGGCGCCGTCCGCGCCGGGGTGCTTTCCATCCTCAACGCGCCAGGCAGCAAGCTGCTCGAATCCGTAGCGCTGCGCCCTTACATCCAACAATTATTCACGCCATTGCTGGGCGAGCCTGAGAAGCTGGCGCTGGCGGATGCGGGTGGCGAGCACCTCGCCTCATTGGCGCCGTTTCTTGGGCCGGATCAGGAAACAATCAAAGCACCGCTCTGTTTACGCCTGTTCGCCTGGCATGATGGCGCTGAATGGCAGGTGCTACCCGGCGGGCTTGGCCTTAAACTGGCCGACGCTGGCAGCACCCCGCCACCCCTTGGCATTAAAGACCTTTGGGTGCTGGATAGTGAGGAGCCGCGTATATTCGCAGGAGCCGCTCCGGCTGAACCGCCGGAGCATGTGAAATTCCTGGCCGCGGCGCATCTGCCCTCGCGGCTGGCGGATAATCTGTTCTGGCTGGGCCGTTCGGTGGAACGGCTGGAGGCCGCGGCGCGGCTGCTGATGCTGGCTTTGCCCCGGCTTGAATCCGGCACCTCCCTGCCGCGCGACATGGCCGAGCGGACCCTCATCTCCCGCTGTCTTGGCCAGGCCGGGCTGCTGCCGCCGGATGTCGCGGGCTTCGCGATTTCCGGGCGGCTGCTTCGGCAGGCTCTGGCGCAGCGGCGGCCTGTCGACAGGCTGTTGCAAGAGGTTGCGCGCCTTGTGGATGCCTCTTCTGAGCGGCTTTCTCCTTCCATGCTCGCCACCGTGCGCTTTGCCCTGCAACAGGCTCGCGAGGCACTGCCGAACGAGGAAACCGCCCTGCCATCCATGCTCAGCTTTGCCGCCACCTTCGCGGGCATCGCGGCGGAGAACATGTCCCGCGATGGCGGCTGGCTGTTCCTGGAAATGGGGCGAAGGCTGGAACGTGGCGAAACCCTGGCGGAAACCCTCGCCATTTTGCTAAACGGCCCGGTGGGGCGGCTGGAACCAGGCATGGCGCTGGGAATCGAAATCGCCGACTCGGTACTCAGCTACGAACTTCGTCATGCGGGTATTCTGGCCCCCGGCCCGGTGCTGGCCATGCTGCTGGCGGAATTATCCAACCCACGCGGGCTGGCTTTTCAATGCCATGCGCTGCGCGCCTGCCTGGAGCGGCTGGGCGCTGATGATGATTCCGAAACCGCACGGCAATTGCAGCAAGACGTAACAAACCTCGCCGGGGACGCCAGTGCCCTCAACCCAACTTTAAGCAGCATCGCCGGGAAGCTGCGCCAGCTTTCAGACCGTGTGCAGCGCCGCTTTTTCACGCTTTTACCGGAAGCGCACACGTTGGAAGAAGGCGAGATCTTGGAAGCGGCGCAATAATCCGCCAAGCTGCATTGCAATATGACCCTTTACCGCCTGCATCACAGCACGATTTACGACTACGCCGAACCAGTGGTGCTCGGCACCCATTTCATGCATCTGCTGCCGCGTGAGCGGCCCGGGCAATGGGTGCGTGAGGCGCAGCTTGATATTTCCCCGGCACCGGATTGCCGACGCGATGAGATCGACCATTTCGGCAATTGCGCCACTACGGTTTCGCTGGCCGGGGCGCATAAGCAGTTCAGTGTAAGCCTTAGCGCCACGGCGGACGTGAACCTGCCAGCACCGCCCCCCGCGCCGGAAACCCCAAGATGGGAGGCCATTGCGGCCTGGGGGCAGCAACAGCTTGAGGTGGCGGAATTCTGCCTGCCGAGCAAGCTTGCCATGCCAGCAGGTGAAATTGCCGATTACGCGGCGGTGAGTTTTTTGCCAGGCCGCCGGATTCTGGAGGGATTGCTGGAGCTTAACCAGCGCATCTTCACCGAAATGTCCTACAAGCCCGGTGTGAGCAATAATTCTACCACGGCCCTGCAAATTTTATATACACGCGCCGGGGTTTGCCAGGATTATGCACATTTCATGCTGGCCTGCCTGCGGGCCCTCGGCCTGCCAGGGCGGTATGTATCAGGCTACCTTTGCACTTCCCCACCGCCAGGGCAAACCAGGCGGCGCGGTGCAGACCAAAGCCATGCCTGGGTGGGCGCCTGGGCAGGCCCCGAAATCGGCTGGGTGGATTTTGATCCCACGAATAATTTGTTGGTCTGCGACGAGCACGTCACCCTCGCCTGGGGCCGTGACTTTTCAGACGTGTCACCTCTGCGCGGCGTTATTCTCGGCGGCGGCCGCCACACGCTGAATGTGGGCGTGGATCTGGAACCAGTGCTAACCTAAAATGCTCGCCAATTCCGCTGAGCACGCGCGAACACATACCCCGCGAAGCCCAGCACGAGCAGGATTGGGATCATAATAAACGCGGTCCATAGCAGGGCCGCGCCCACGCATAGCGCCATGCCAAATACCGCCAATCGCAAAAGGATTTGCGTGAGGGAGGGTTTATGTTGCTCAACGAACTGCCCATCGGGCGTCATGTCGAGTACAGGGCCATTTTCTGTTGCCATTTATTGAATGTAGGGCAGAGCGCGGGGCTGTTCAATCATAAACCGCATTCGCACATGGCAGCCGCATTGGCTTGTGCTTAAATATCCACCATGCAGGAAGATGATCTGTTCGGCCCGGCCGAGCCGCAACCAGATACCCGGAATGCCGGAGCAAGGCCGCTTGCGGAAATATTGCGGCCGAAAATCCTGGCCGAGGTGGTGGGCCAGGAACATCTGCTGGGGCCTGAGGGCAGCCTGACGGGCATGCTCAAACGCGGCTCTCTCGCCAGCATCATCCTGTGGGGCCCGCCGGGTGTTGGCAAAACCACAATCGCCCGCCTGCTGGCCGATGCGGCGGGGCTGCAATTCCGCCAAATCTCGGCGGTGTTTTCCGGCGTCGCGGATTTGAAGAAAGTGTTCGAGGACGCCACGCGCCTGCACCGCACGGGCAAAGCCAGCTTGCTGTTCGTGGATGAAATTCACCGCTTCAACCGCGCCCAGCAGGATGCGTTTTTGCCGGTGGTGGAGGCGGGCACCATCACGCTCATCGGTGCCACCACGGAGAACCCCAGCTTCGCGCTGAACGGGGCGTTGCTCTCCCGTGCCCAGGTATTCGTGCTGCGGCGTTTGGGAGATGCAGCAATGGAGCAACTCCTTACCCGCGCGGAGGCTGAAACCGGTGAAAAACTACCACTAACCAGCGGTGCCCGAGCCAGCCTACGCGCCATGGCTGACGGCGATGGGCGGGCTTTGCTCAACATGGCGGAACAGTTATTCGCCTTGCCGCCTGAGCCAATTCTGGACGAAACCGGGCTAGGCCAACTTCTCTCCCGCCGCGCGGCGTTATACGACCGGGACCGCGAGGAGCACTACAACCTTATCTCCGCCCTGCATAAATCGATGCGCGGATCAGACGCTGACGCCGCGCTCTACTGGCTGGCGCGCATGTTCGCGGGCGGCGAGGACCCGCGCTATATCGCCCGCCGGATTACGCGCTTCGCTTCGGAGGATATTGGCCTGGCTGACCCGCAAGCCCTGCCCCAAACCCTGGCGGCGTGGGAGGCTTATGAGCGCCTGGGCTCGCCGGAAGGGGAGGTCTGCATCGCCCAGGCTGTGGTTTATCTCGCCACCGCGCCTAAATCCAACGCCGTGTACAAGGCCATAGGGGCCGCCAGCCGCGCGGCAAAGGAAACTGGCAGCCTGATGCCGCCCATGAATATCCTCAATGCCCCTACCAAGCTGATGAAAAATCTTGGCTATGGCGAGGGCTACCAATACGACCACGACACCGAGGAAGGCTTCTCCGGCGACAACTACTTCCCTGAAGGCATGGGAAGGCCGGATTTCTACCGCCCGGTGGAGCGCGGTTTTGAGAGGGAAATCGTCAAGCGCCTCGCTTATTGGACAAAATTGCGCGAAGAGAAGCAATGACCGAATACCAAGTGACCGAAGCCGGGGCCGAGATGCGGCTGGACCGTTATCTGCGCCGCGAAGTGCCCGGCTTAACGCAGGGCGTTTTGCAAAAACTGCTGCGCACCGGCAAAATCCGCCTTAACGGCAGCCGCACCGAGGCCAATGCCCGCCTTAATTTGGGCGACCTGCTGAACGTACCCGAAATCGCCCCACCCGCTGAAATGCCCAAGCAGCGCCACGTGATGAAAATGGACGAGACGCGCACCAAAGAGCTGGAGCGCATGGTGCTCTACAGCGATGCCTCGGTGATTGTGCTGAACAAGCCCGCCGGGCTGGCCGTGCAGGGCGGCACCGGCATCGCCGTGCATGTGGATGGCATGTTGGATGCGCTGCGAGACGACCACCCGGAGCGCCCGAAGCTGGTTCACCGGCTGGACCGTGATACCTCGGGTCTGCTGGTCATCGCCCGCTCCGGCAGGGTGGCAAGCAAGCTCTCCGCTGCCTTCCGGGGCCGCGATGTGGAAAAAACCTATTGGGCGCTGCTGGCCGGGCTGCCGGATGCGCTGCAAGGCCGGATCGACCTGCCGCTGAAGCGCCTGGACCTTGGTTCAACTTCCCGCGCCGAACCCTCCACCCGCAAGGATAAGGAGGCGCAGAGTGCCGTCACCGATTACCGGATTTTAGATAAAGCCGGGCGCAAATTCTGCCTGGCGGAGCTGCGGCCGCAAACCGGGCGTATGCACCAGCTACGCGCGCATTGCCTGGCGCTGGGCACGCCAATTCTGGGCGATGAAGTGTATGGCGGCGTTTATTCCGAGCATTTCGCCCAGCAATTGCACCTGCACGCACGGCGCCTCAGCTTCCCCCACCCTGAAGGCGGCAGCCTTACCGTGGAGGCGCCGCTGCCAAAACATATGCTGGATGGGCTGAATTATCTGGGCTTCCCGGCACCGGAGGCTGCAAAGCCCGTACGCAAAGAGCGGTAACCGCATTACATTTGGCTGGCCCAGCGCAACGCGTCCACCTGCATCCGGTTGAACGCGGTCGTATCGCAGATGTTTAAGCTTTCAAGCGCTGCCTGAACTACCGCCATGCCCCCTTTCCTGTCCGCTTGCTCGGCGGCTTCCACCAGGGCCAGCAATTCACCTAATTTACCCTCCCGACATAGCAAGGCGGCGGTCATGATGTCGTCCAGCTCCAAAATTTTTATAATATCCTCCAATTCCACCCCGAACAAAACCGCTGAAAGGCTGAACATGCCCAGCATGAAGCCGTAAGGTTTCAAAGCGGGTTGCTGGCCGCATTCAAGCAGTTTCTCGATAAGACGGCCACGCACGATGGCCGTCTGCGCCAACGGATCAGCACCGCGGGTTTCAGAATCCTCGCGCATGAAAATCATGATCTGCACAAGGCGGCTGAGCTGCAAACGCCCCAGCAATAAAATGGCCTGCCGTGGTGTTTTAAGTTTTTCCAGCTTGAAATAGGATGAGGAATTCGCAAGCCGCATCATACGAACCATGAATTCCGGGGCTTTTTTAATCTCATCCTCAATCTGTTCAATCTCGGCATCGGAGATGACCAGCTTCAGCAGCTTTAGCAATTGCATGGCCGAAGGTGAGATACTGCGCCCTTGCACCATTTTTGGCCGGGCGAAATAATACCCTTGGAACATTGTGAATCCCGCTGCTAGCAAGGCTTCATATTGCTCCAGTGAATCTATCTTTTCCGCCAGCAATGTTTTGTTCTGGGCGCGCACGCGCTGCGCGATGGCATCTAAATTGGCCATGTTCACACCAAGCATATCCACTTTTACAATATCCACCACTGGCAGAATTTTGTGCAGCGCTTCGTCATCCTCCATCACGTCGTCAATAGCAAAGCGAAAACCCTTTTCGCGCAAGGTCATGCAGCGGTTAATCACCGCCTCGGTTCGCGGCACCGTTTCCAATAGTTCCAGCACCACTTTATCCGCTGGCAGAATCTCCAGCAGGTCGCTCAAAAGCAAATCCTCAGAAATATTGATGAAAGCGGGCTTGCCGTTCAGCGCAGTATCCACGCCAAGGTCAAGAAACGCATGTTGAATCACCGCTATGCTGGCGGACATATCATCGGCAATAACCGCGCGATTTTCAGCACTATTACGAAACAGCAGTTCATATGCAATGAGTGTCTGGTGTTCATCTTGAATCGGCTGCCGCGCCAGAAAATAATTCTGCCCCTTCACGGCACATCTCGTTTTTGGTGACAAAATGAGCGCATGATAGCCATCTCACCCAGCCCAATTTTGCGGCGTGTTAGAAAAATGTTGTGCATT
>JAGWIL010000415.1 GCA_028866335.1 Rhodospirillales bacterium | reverse complement strand
CTGCGCGTTACCGGCAAAGCTGAAGCCAGAGGCTGTGTAAATCGACTTTACGTTATTGCTTTCGGTCTTGAAGATATACTTACGCACTTTGGCGTTCAGCGCCTCTGTCTGCTCAGCGGTGGAGCCGTTCGGCAGGCTTATCTGCCCAACCAGCAAGCCCTGATCCTCATTCGGCAAAAACCCCGTCGGCAGGCGTGTAAACAGAAACACCGTGAGAATGGTGATGCACACAAAGCCCAGCATGGTGAGGCGGTTGCGCCGCGTCAGCCTGCGCACGCCGCCGAGGTAACCCGCGCGCGAGCGGTTGAAGCCACGGTTGAACCAGCCGGTAAAGCCGCGCGTGCCCGCACCCTCTTTGGGTGGCTTCAACAGCGAACCGCAAAGCGAGGGCGTGAAGATCAGCGCCGTGAGGATGGAGAGCACCATGGCAGAAACGATGGTGATGGAGAACTGCCGGTAGATAACGCCCGTGGAGCCGCTGAAGAACGCCATCGGCAAAAACACCGCCGCCAGCACCAGCGCAATGCCCACCAGCGCGCCGGAGATTTCATCCATGGATTGCCGCGCGGCTTCCTTAGGCCGCAGCCCACGCTCATGCATCAGCCGGTCTACGTTCTCAACTACGACGATCGCGTCATCCACCAGCAAGCCCACCGCAAGCACCATGGCCAGCATGGTAAGCGTATTGATGGAATAGCCGAGTGCCGCCAGCACGCCGAATGTGCCGAGCAATACAATCGGCACCGCAATGGTAGGCACCAAAGTGGCGCGGATGTTTTGCAAAAACAGCAGCATCACCAGGAACACCAGCGCGATGGCTTCCAGCAGGGTCTGCACCACCTCGCGCAGCGAGAGCACGATATAGGGCGCCGTGTCGTACGGATAAACCAGCTTCAATCCGGATGGCAGGTGCTGCGTCAGCGTCTTCAGCTCCGCCTTCACCGCCTTTTCGGTATCTAACTGGTTAGCACCCGGCGTCAGCTTCAGCCCCATCGCGCTCGCAGGCATACCGTTGAACAAGCTGTTCACCGAGTAGCTCTGCGGCCCAAGAATAACCTGCGCCACATCCTGCAAGCGTACCTGCGCGCCGCTCGGCAGCACTTTCAGCAGGATATTCTCAAACTGGCTGGGGTCGGTGAACTCGCTCGGCCCGTTGATGATCGCATCCAGGCGCTGGCCTTTCACCGCGGGCAACCCGCCCAACTCGCCCGATGGCACCTGCACGTTCTGCGCCTTTAGCGCGTTCACAACATCCGGCACTGTAAGCCCGTATTTGTACAGCTCATCCGGGTTCAACCATATGCGCATCGCATATTCCGAACCGAATAGCTGGTAATCGCCCACGCCCGGCACGCGGGTAATCGGATCTTCAAGGTTGGAGGCGATATAATCGGCGATGTCGAACCGCGTCATGCTGCCATTGGTGGAAACCAGGGCGAAGAACAACATGAAGTTCTTCTCGGCCTTCTTCACGTTAATCCCTGCCTGGGTCACCTCGGTTGGCAAATTCGCTTCGGCAAGCTGCAATTTATTCTGCACCTGCACCTGGGCGATATTCGGGTCGGTGCCCTGCTTGAACGTCAGTGTGATCGTCGCCGAGCCGTTGGATTCCGTTGTTGAATCGATATATTCAAGCCCGTCCAGGCCGGACATCTGCTGTAGAATGGGCCGAACGACAGTATCCGCAACGGTCTGCGCCGAAGCCCCCGCATAGGTAGCGCTAATGTTCACCGCGGGCGGCG
>JAGWIL010000414.1 GCA_028866335.1 Rhodospirillales bacterium | reverse complement strand
GATGACCGGCCTGGAATCACGGTTTCCGCGTTGCGGGCGCGTGCGCGGCGCCTGAAGCGCAGCAAAAAAGGGCTTGACCTTCTGGTGGTCGATTATCTGGCGTTGATGAAAGCCAGCGCCCACGCCGAAAGGGCTGGGCAATATGAGCGCACCACAGAATTGAGCCATGATCTTAAGCTTTTGGCCGTGGAGTTGGGTATTCCGATTCTCGTGCTCTGCCAGCTGAGCCGCGCCAATGAGCACCGGGACAATAAAATGCCGCAGTTGAGCGATTTGCGTGACAGCGGTGCCATTGAACAAGATGCTTATTGCGTGATGTTTTTGCATCGCGAGCATTATTACATGCTGGCGCAAGGCGAGCCGGTGCGTGGTGCCAAGGAAAAACCGGAAGATTTTGAAGAACGGAAAGACCGGTATTTTCATCAGCTGGAGCTGACGAGAGATATGGCAGTGGTGCAGGTGGCCAAGAACCGCAACGGCCCTACAGGACCGTGCCGCGTGCGCTTCCACGCGCCGACAATCTGGTTTCGTGATGAAAGTGATCACGGCGATCCTGCCTGGGGCACGGCGCTGGGCTCAGCGTGACGGCAAAAACCAAAAAAACCAAAATAACGTCACATCGGCTCACCGGCGTGACGCAATTTGCGATTGGAGGCTAATATGGCGAAAAGATGTGAGTGCAAGGCGCTGATGGATGTTTTAGACGAGGCGCGGATGCGAACATTGCCGCCAGATACGCGGATGTTGTGGCTCGACATCACCAGGATGATGCAACGCGATGGAATTTCGGTTTTGCGGTTCGGTAGCCAGCCCGTGAAACCGAATATGTTATCCAGATTGGTTTTTCGGCCGGAAACCGAAACCGAAACCGAATTGGAAACCAAAATAACCGAATTATGCGAGCGCGGATTGCTCGCCCGCGAGCCGGATGGCGCGATTAGCTGCCCTATGCTGATGCAGGCCACTACGCGCTCGGAAATCAACAAAATCAACGGCTCAAAAGGCGGACGGCCGCGCAAGGACGGTCAACCGCCAGGCCAGCGACACTTGCTTTTACCGATTGATGGAGGTGTGGCGATGAAAACCGAAAAAACCAAATTGGAAACCGAACCTGGGGAAATCGGCTCTTCTATTAATAATAAAGATAATAAAGAATCATTTGATCTGATGAAAACCGGCAGCGCTGTTTTGGACGCGGCGGGCATCGACCCGGTGCGATGGATGGGCAATTACCAGCCAGTGGCGAATTGGCTGAGGCTGGGGGCAACGCCGGAGATGATCGTGGAAGTCGTGGTCGAGGTGATGGCGCGAAGCCCGAAAAAACCTGAAGAGATTCACTCGCTTGGGTATTTTGAGGCGGCGGTGAAGCAGCGGATCGCCCAACAACCACAGAAAAAGCCGGATTACGAAAAGGCTTGGCAACGCGCTTATGACGATTGGGAAATTACCGGGCGCATTGGGCCAGCGCCGCGTGTCGCTGATTTTCGTAGAGGAGAAGCGGCATGAGTGCCACATTGAAAGTGAACGCCGTTCGCAATCCAGCTATGGACGATACGCCGCGTCAACGGCGGATATGCGTATTTGTTGAGCTGTTAGAACGTGGCAAGATGACCGCGCCCCAGGTCACTGCCGCGCATGAGATTGCGCGTGTGTTTCAGGCGATTACCGCCGGGCTTGGCGTTCGCGTGCAAGATTATCAACCGCGCATTCGATCTGGCAGGAATGGTGAAGATTGGCATGTA
>JAGWIL010000413.1 GCA_028866335.1 Rhodospirillales bacterium | reverse complement strand
ACGGCAACATTGTTGAAAAAGCAGAAGCCCATCGCGCGGTCTGTTTCCGCATGGTGGCCGGGCGGGCGCATGGCCACGAAGGCGGCCTCGGCCTTGCCCTGCATCACCGCATCCACCGCCGCCACGGCCCCGCCAGCACCACGCAGCACCGTTTCCAGCGTGCCGGGGCTGAAGATAGTGTCGCCATCAATCGCGATCATGCGGTCTTGCGGGAGGGCAAAAATCGCATCCACGAACGCTGCGTCATGCGCGGCGATAAGTTGCGCGCGCGTGGCCATTGGTGCTTCCTCACGCAGCAGCGGCGCGAATTCAGGCGCTTCCAGCGCGCGCAGAACATAGCGCAGCCGGTCCGCGCATTCAGGGTGGTGCGCGCCTGTGTCGTGTTCCAGGGCAACCAGATGGGTAAAAACTGCGACGCTCATTTATCGACTCGCTGGCATTTGATGGAAAAACTGAACACGCCCTTGCTCTCGCTGGTGGCGATAAGGGCATGGCCGGTGGTGTGGCAGAATTCTCTTATGTCGGCCAGCGCCGCTGGGTCTGTTGCCAGAATCCGCAGTTTTTCACCCGGCCCCAGCGCCCGCAGCGCCCGTGCCGCCCGCAGTACGGGGATGGGCGATTTCTGGAATTGCGCGTCGATAAGGCATTCATTCATGCCGGAAACATGCGCCTTCATATAGGCTTGAGCAAGCCAGCGTTTCGGCCCAGAACCCAGCCATGGCACATCGCATCGGCATCGATTTAGGCGGCACCAAGACCGAGATCATGGTTCTGGGTGAGGACGGCACGCCATTGCTGCGCCGCCGCCGCGCCACCCCGGCGGGCTATGAGGCCGCCCTGCGCAACATAGCGGAGATGGTGGGGCAGGCCGAGCAGGAAACCGGAACTGGTAGCGTGGGGGTGGGTATTCCCGGCTGCATCTCCCCCGCCACCGGGCTGGTGAAAAACGCCAATTCCAACGCCCTGAACGGCCATGCGTTCGACCGTGATCTGGCCGCTCTGCTGGGCCGCCCCGTGCGCGTGGCCAATGACGCAAACTGCTTTGCCCTTTCTGAAGCCGTGGACGGCGCCGCCGCAGGCTGCCCTGTGGTGTTTGGCGTGATTCTGGGCACCGGCACCGGGGCGGGGATTGTGGTGAACGGCACCATTCTGGAAGGCCGCCACCGCCTGGCGGGTGAGTTTGGCCACACACCCTTGCCCTGGCCAGGGCCGGACGAACTGCCGCTACGCCGATGCTGGTGCGGGCAGGCAGGTTGCCTGGAACTCTACCTCGCCGGGCCCGCTTTGGCCCGTGAATGCGACGGGCCAGATGCCGCGGATGCCAGTGCCCTGCCCGCCCGCGCCGCGGCTGGCGATGCGGCGGCACAAGCAGCGCTCGCCCGCCATGCGGACAGATTGGCCAGGGCGCTCGCCACCATCACCAACCTGTTGGACCCGGATTGCATTGTGCTGGGCGGTGGGGTTTCCAACATGGAGCATCTTTACGCCACCCTGCCCGGCCTGATGCGGCCTTATGTGTTCTCAGACCATGTTGCGCCGAATATTGTGAAGGCAAAGCATGGGGATTCGTCCGGCGTGCGCGGGGCTGCGTGGTTGTGGCCCGCCAGATGAGAGCCTAATCCGCCGCGGCTTTTCTCTCCGCTGCAATGGTTTCAGCCTTGCGCATAAGCCGCAGGAAATTCCCGCCCCAGATTTTGGAGATTTCTTCCCGCCCATAACCCCGCTTTGCCAGCGCGGCGGTGA
>JAGWIL010000056.1 GCA_028866335.1 Rhodospirillales bacterium | reverse complement strand
ATGCCTCGGGCCGGTTTCTGCTCGCCGCCGACGCCAAAGGCCGCTTGCGCTGGGCCACCCACCAGGCGGCAAAGCTGCTTGGGCATATTGCGCCTGGGGCAGAGCTGCCGCCCGAGATGCGCGAATGGCTAGCGGCGCGGTTGGCAAAGCCACAGGATACGCAAGGAAATTTTACAACCGCTTTGCCAGCGCCCGATGCGCCCGCGCGGCGAGTGGAATTCGCGCTGATCGGCCAGATGGCGGAGGATGAATTTCTGCTCCGTATTGTGGAACAAGACACAGACCATGATGTGGAGCGGCTGCAGGCCCGCGTGCCGCTAACACGGCGCGAAACGGAGGTGCTGCTATGGCTGGCGCGCGGCAAATCCAACCGCGACATCGCGCAGATATTGAACGTGAGCTACCGCACGGTGAATAAGCATCTGGAGCAGATGTACCCGAAGCTGGGGGTGGAAACGCGAACCTCCGCCGTGGCGATTGCAATCAGGGCGCTGGAGGGGGCTTAGGGTGTGGCAAAAGAAATCCCAAGACTGGCCATCCGTCGGCAGCAGCCTGTAACGGCTAAGCGCCCAATCCGGTCATTTAGCAGTTGTCGTTGCCACCTCCGAAGCAGACGCTACTCAGCGACGGTCACATAGCGGAATGGCCGGGGGCCGGGCGGACTGCTTATAGGCGCTGTAGGCGTAGAGAGGACATGGTCACACGGCAACTGAATGCGGGCGACATTGCCAATTGCCTCAAGACGGCATTCCCCAGGAACTAGCGGTGCTCGGCTTTTTTAGCCACGAAACTAAGTCATTCCCGCTCTCGCAGGGGGGGAAGTTTGCACCATTCGGTAGCAATTTCTCGGAGTTCAGTGATTATTGCTAGTTCCTTTATCGTAAATTTTTCGTCTGAACCCGGGAATGAACGATCCATATCGTGAATGAACATCGCCGTAATTACATAAAGAGAAGCCAAGTCATTGTTGATATTTCTACTGTCATGCATCCCGTCCATAGCCACTCCCCGATGGCTGGGATGCGAGTACTGTCCCATGTTAAAATACTCATATTGTCCCATTGCGCTATGAAGCGGAGAGAAGCGCGCCAAATCGGCCCACGACATTTCTCCCTTTGGCCCAATTCGCCAAGCTCCATAGTTCTGGATTGCCGATTGTGTATCTTTATTCAAAAGATTAAAAATGGGATGTTCATTGATTTCGTTGAATATTTTTCTCCTCTTGCCTGCCCGCTTTTGCAGATTTTCCGATATCGCAGAAGCATTTCTAATCCGACGCAAAAAATTAAATGTCTTTTGCTCGTCTACAATGCCACTATGCAGGAAGCAAAGCCAACGAAAGTGCAACTCCTCTTCTGGAGTTACGCGCCAGCAGCCCAAAGAGCATCCCAGAAGCCAGAATGACAAATAGCGCTCATGGCAAGCTCGTATCAGCATAAAAATGGAAGTGATATCTAAATATTTTGTCCCTTGATCAAGGAGTACGAAACGCCATTGGCCAAGATTAGGATTGTATTGAACTGCTTGAAGAATGCCTTGTAGAAGTTGATCCTCATGATGAGTACGCCATCTCTTAGATTCTTTTGGCGGTGCATTTTCTCTTCGTGGGGCATCACGAAATGAAGCTGTTTAAACAAGGCCGCTTGCAGGAGTTCTGGGACATCTTGATTCTGGATGTCCCCTTTGGTTGCAACGAATACGTCGGCTGTCAGAGCTCGCACGAATAATTCTCCATCATTAGATATTTCTTAGAATTGCCTGCACCTTACTGTTCGGATTGACAAAAAGGTAGCCGAATATAGGTCCAGCGGCCCAATTTGGTTGAAAGCAGATCGATGGCTCAGCGCCGATCTCGGCGGCTGCGCTACGCCGCGCTGCTCTCCCAAACCGGAAATTCTAACACGGATCCCCATAGCCGCGATGAGGGCGCGTTCATTGAGGATATCAGACGGAATGTCTGCTCACGCCCATCATCGGATCTGCTTGGTGTATAAACATTTCTGTAGAGTGCAGGTAGCCTTATCGGACTTGAGTTTCATTTAAGAACGTTCGCATGGCCTTGCGATATCGGAACAACATCGGGACGCCAACACTTAATTTTTCGCCCTGGCTGGGCGGGGTAGTTAAAAATGGCGCCACGATGGCTATGCTTTGCTCGTTCCATTTGCCGCCATTGTGTGTCAGCACGTTGCGAGCAGCGATCAACTCAAAACAACCATGCTTAGACCAGAGAAATTTTTGATCGAGATATACTGACAGCTTTTCCACTTTTGATTGTGGATATACTCCAGCTCGATCTCCGTGCTGCTCGATTGATTCACTCATCATTTCATCAAGAATAACCACTAAGTCCTGTATCAGCATTTTTACGACCTGCGCTGATATCTCGTTTATGTGCTTGTTTGGGTCACGACGAAATGTTACCTTATGACCTGAGCCCGAACTTCCCTCCGGTTAAGAGTAGACTCCGCGGTTTCCGTCACGCCCATCGTGACGGTGTTTCTCTGTTTGGTTAAACGCCGTTTCTCCGTCTCGGCCTGCTGATTTTTCGTCGTCGTGCGCTGCCTGTGTCAAGGCTGGGCGCAGGCCACCGCCGCAGGCGGCGCGAAGCGGCCTTGACGCAAGCGAGCACGGCGGCAGGCTGAGGGGGGCCGGGGGGCGTCCGCCAAGTGCTGAGTGTGGCCGCACTTCGTTATAATCACGCCGCCACAGCGCCAACACCAAGCGGGCATGGCGGATTGAGTTGAACAGCGTTTCGTTCAAGCATTCATCGCGCAGCTTGCCATTAAAGCTTTCAACGAAGGCGTTCTGCTGCGGCTTGCCCGGCGCGATATAGTGCCAGCCCACAGCACGATCCTGCGACCAAACCAGAATAGCGTTGCTCGTCAGCTCTGTGCCATAGCACATTGCGAACGGGGTAGAGCCTCCGGATGTGCGGGGCGCGGAGCCCTTGCGTAGCGCAGCGGCCACAGCCTCCCTCTTCGCGGCGGCGGTCACCATTTTTTTGAAGCGATATCTTTCAACACCGCATTATCCAGCATCGCATCCGCCAAAAGCCGCTTCAGCCGGACATTCTCATCCTCCAGCGCCCTCAGCCGCTTGGCCTCAGACACCTCAAGCCCGCCAAATTCGGCCTTCCATTTGTAGAATGTCGCATCCGAGATGCCGTGCTTGCGACAAACATCCGCCGTCTTAGACCCAGCCTCCTGCTCACGCAGAATGCCGATGATCTGCTCCTCAGTAAAACGCGAACCCTTCATTACCGCCTCCTGATTAGGCGGAACTCTACTCAAAATCGGAGGAGGTTTAAGGGCTCAGGTCAGGCAGGGTCAGTGAGAATTCGTTCGAGGCTTGGCAACCCCAATGACTGGTCCACTTCATGTGTAGTTAACCCGGTGGTTTTGGAGCGAGGCTAATTTGAATGAGGCCGGGTCGTTGAACCCCTTCTGTGGCGCTGGCCAGATCAATACCTCTGGAGTGGCCAAGTGCCCGCGTTGTCCGACAAAGCACTGGAGGGTCCGGAACGCCATCGCTCGTGCCTGATGCTCAGTTCCCCTGGCAATCCCCCCCCGTTTTAGCGAGGTTCTACTGCAGAACTCACGCGATGGTTTCCGAAGCATTCGTCGCCAGTGCACAGAGTAAGTTGCTTATTTCTATTGCTTTATAAGAATATTTAATTCATAAAAAGAATGCCAGTAAGCTTATGGCACGGTTACAAAAATAAAAAAAATATGAAAATGCCCAAATTTTGGGCCTTTTCGGGGGAGCAAACTATGACCGAGGAAAATCCGGGTGTAGAGAACCTGGCCGATCAGAGCAGCGACGAAATTTCCTACACGGCGCACGAGCTCAAGCGTGAAACCGGCTGGCTTGGTGCCTTTGTCATTGGCCTGGCGGGTACTATTCTGGTCACCGGTATCGCGCCGGTTATGGTTACCACTCTCGGTGCCGCCTGCATCCCGGTTACTGTGGTTATTACGCTCACCGGCTGGCTGCTCTGCCTCTTTCTGGCCGAACTCGCGGCCATGATGCCCGAGCGCACCGGCGGCGCGCCCTCCTACGCTTATCCTGCCTTCAAGGACCGCTGGCCTCGCTTTGCCAAACACATCAACGGCGTTACCGCCTGGATGTACTGGCTCGGCTGGTTCCCTGTCGGGCCCCTTAATATGATCCTCGCCTCCTTCTATATCGCGGCGCTGTTCGGCCTTAATACCACTGCTGGCATCAATCCACTCGGCACCCCCATCGCCTACTGGACCCTAGGCATCTCTGTCGTTGGCATGTTGCTGTTCTTTATCCCTGCCTATCTGGGGATTCGCTTCGGGGCCGGCTTTGCCAAAATCCTCGCTGTCCTCTCGATGGTGCCGCTCACTTTCATCGCCCTTGCCTGGATCTTCTCCCCCTCGGTCGTCCATCTCAGCGAGCTCTCCGGCTTCAAACATCTCGACGGCACCGGCTTCTTCACCCCCATGAGCGGCTATAACTGGCTTACTGTCTATATCGGTTATTCCTTCCTGCTCACTTGGAACGTTATCGCGATGGAAGCCGCCGCCTGTTATATCGGCGAATGCTCTGACCCCGCCCGTGACGCCAAAATCGCCCTGAACCTCGAAGGCGGCTACGGTGTTTTTATCTATACGCTGGTGCCCATCGCTTTCGTCGTTGTGTTGGGTGCCAAAGCCCTTTCCAACTCGGCCCTGGCAGACCCCAAAGCCATATTCGTAACTTTTGCCAGCAAGCTTTTCCCCGGCATCGGCGGCGCGCTGGACTGGCTGATCGCCGGAATGCTCATTATCGCCTTGGCGCTCTCGGCCCTCAACGCCATCATGGGCTCCGGGCGCGCGCTCTACCAAATGGCGCTGGACGGCGAATTCCCCCGCTTCTTCCAGAAACTCAACAAACACGGTGTTCCCGCTAACGCGATGGGGTTTAACGTGTTCTGCTCGCTCATTGTGGTATTCATGGGCGGAGCCGTGCAAATTTATACTTTTTCCAATGTCGGCTATACAGCCTCCTTCATCCCCGTTCTCATTGGCTATTTTCTCCTCCGGCAAGACAAGAAAGACGCAAACCGCCCCTTCAAACTGCCAGAGTTCATGAAATGGGTCGCGCTCGCCATGGCGGCCTTCTATTTCATCATCTGGTCTTATGGCGGCTACATATACTCGGCCATGGGCAACGCCCGGCTGTATTATTGGTTGGGCTGGGCGACAGTGTTCTCCTATCTGCCATTCTACTGGTACCGCACCTATGTTGAAAATCCTCGCGTAAAGGCCTCTGAAACCGTTTATGTAGCCTCCGGTGACTAATATCCTCCTGGCATCTGAAGGCAGGCCCTTCAGCAAAGCCGCCATTACCCAGGCTGGCGTAATGGCGGGCGCAGAAGGGAAAATCCACGTCATCTCAATCGCCCGCATCTGGGGCGTGTCTCTGGGCTTTCCTAATCCTTGGCTGCTCCCTTCAAAACAGGAATGGGCCCAGCAGCGGACGCATATTGCTGACGCAATAGCCGCGTTAAAAAACCTGGGTCATGACGCCACTGGCGTCGTCGCCGCTACGCGCGCCCCCTCCAAACGCATTAACGCCGAAGCCACCCGGCTAAACTGCGAAGCCATCGTCATGGGCTCAGACCCGCGCCGCCACTGGCTTCTCTCGGACCTCTACTGGTCGCAAGAACCATATCGCGTGAAGAAGCGTGCCAGGCGACCCGTCGAATTGGTCATTGGCCCTGAGCTGCCACGGCGTTCAGGTTTTTAACCTCGGGGTTTGGTCCTGGATTTTAAGGGGGCGGCAGGTCGGCTCTGAGGGAAAAAAGACACTAAATGCTTATTTTATAGGCAATAGTAAAAATTATTGTGCCTAATGCATTGGTCTGCATCAGAAGTATTAGGCAGTATCCTAAAAAACGGCTAAATTTTTTGTTTAGTTTCTGGCATAAAGTATGCTTAAAAATAAACATAGGCAGTGCTTTGCTATAAAGCCAAAACAAGAGAGAGGGTTCCCGTGAGCGATGTAAGCCTCCCCGTTGGACAGGATTTAACTGAAACAGGCTCTCTTCGTAGAGCCATCGACTGGCGAGGCGCCTTCTGGGTTGCCAGCGGGGTTCCGGCCCTGGTGTTGTTTTCCATTGGCGGCATTTCCGCCATGGTTGGCAACCTGGCCTTCCTAGTTTGGGCGGCTTCGATGCTGATGGGATTCATCCAATCCTTTACTTATGCAGAAATCGCCGGGTTGTTTCCGAATAAGTCAGGCGGTGCCTCCGTTTATGGCGCGGCGGCCTGGGTGCGCTACAGCAAGTTCATTGCGCCACTTTCGGTCTGGTGCAACTGGTTTGCCTGGTCGCCGGTGCTTTCCCTGGGTTGCACCATCGCAGCGGCCTATATTCTGAACGCCTTTGCTCCCATCCCCGCCGCTAACTCACCTGAAGTTATGACCTGGATTGCAGCGCATGGCGCTTCCATCGCTGGCGGCCAACAAGCCCAGGTGAATGCCGCCATTTCTGCGCTGACCCCCGCCTTGCGGAATTGGACGCTGTTCAGCCACACGCTCGGGCCGGTCGGTTTCTCGCTGAATGCGACGTTTTTCATTGGCGCGATCATTATGCTGGTTACCTTCGCCATTCAGCACCGGGGCATTCTTGGCACCGCCAATGTGCAAAAATATATCGGCCTGCTAGTCATTATTCCCATGGCCATCGTTGGCATCGTGCCGCTGCTGAATGGGTCTGTGCACGCTTCCAGTTATACGCCGCTGCTGCCCTTGGCCTCTTACGGCGCGCCGCAACTTGGCAGTTGGAATATATCCAACTGGACGATGGTTTTGGGGGCAATGTTCATCGCCGCCTGGTCCACTTACGGGTTTGAAACGGCCGTTTGCTATACCTCCGAATTCCGCAATCCATCGACAGACACATTCAAGGCAATTTTCTATTCCGGCTTGCTTTGCCTGGCACTTTTCATTCTGGTCCCATTCACCTTCCAGGGCGCGCTGGGGCTCGCGGGTATGCTTGATCCGAAAATCGCGGATGGCTCTGGCGTAGCCGCGGCGATGGCGAATATGGTTGGCGGCGGGCCCCTTATCCGCTCGATTATGGTCATGCTGATGATCCTGGCGCTGATCCTCTCGATCATGACCGCAATGGCCGGGTCTTCGCGCACACTCTATCAGGGCTCTGTCGATGGCTGGTTGCCGCGCTACTTAACGTTTGTAAACAAGCATGGCGCGCCTACACGCGCGATGTGGACAGACTTGACTGCGAATTTGCTGCTGCTTGCTGTTGCATCCACCGACGCGACGAGCTTCTTCTTCGTCCTTGCGGTTTCGAATGTGGGTTATATCATCTTCAATTTTCTTAACTTGAATTCTGGTTGGATTCATCGGATGGATTCCGGTTCCACCAACCGCCCTTACCGTGCACCGAACTGGCTGCTGGGGCTTGGCGGTTTGTTTGCCTTCGTGAATGCAATGTTTTTAGGCGCGGGTGCTAAAACCTGGAACCCTGACGCGCTCTGGGCGGGTTTTGGTTTTGCAGCACTCATCATTCCGGTATTCTGCTTCCGTCACTTCCTGCAGGATAAGGGTAAATTTCCTGAACAGATGCTGGAAGATCTGCATGTGGGCGGCTCGGGGGATACCACGACAAAGCGCGCCGGGTTTCTGCCTTATCTTGCGCTGGCGGGCGGTGTTGGCGTGGTTCTGGTCTCCAACTGGTTCTTCCATTTGTAATGCCGGATTGATGTGAAACAGGCCAAGGCGCAGGCCTTGGCCTGTTTCAGAATTTGAACGATAAAAACGTAAATCTTTCCAGAAACCAGTGGTGCGGCGCGTGCGTAAGTTTTTGAATTCTGATGGATTGACCGAGACAATTTATCTTCGTGGTGGGGCATCTCTCTCTCTTGCCATGCGCCAGGGTGAGGCGCTGGAGATTGTTGATGAGCAAGGGGCTCAACCTTGTGAAATCATCGTCGCCGGGAAAGCGCCAAGGCGCGTTCTTGACGAAACATCCTCTCCCGGCGCGTTTTTCCACATGGTGGCAGAGCAGGATTATGATGTCTCTGTCTCGGCGCCTGGGCAGCCGATGCAGCCGCATGAGCAGAGCCCGCCCACGGATTTGCGGCTTAACCTGCGGCGGTTAAAAAAATCCTACCCAACGCCTCTGGCCAAGGTGAAAGCTGAAATCCTGGTTCGTGCCGCCACGGCACAATCCTACACGGTCGAGGCCGGTGATTATATCCAGATCATCGATCTGGAGGGGCAGCAATGTTCGGATTTCCTGGCCTTTGATGCTGTCGCACCGGAACATGAGCTGGATTCAACCACCACCCGCACGCTGGGCGGGCGGATTTATCCCGGCCCTGGTCTCTACGCCAAGTTTTTTGATGACCGGATGCTGCCGATGGTGGAGGTCATCCGCGATACATGCGGGCGGCATGACACATTCGGCCTCGCCTGTTTTGCCAAAGCCTATGAGGATGCGGGTTATCCCGGTCATCCGAGTTGTTCGGATAATTTTAACCAGGTACTGGCGGCGTTTGGAATCGCGCCGCGGGCTGGCTGGCCGGCGATCAATTTTTTCTTCAACACACAGGTTGCCGGAGATGGCATAATCGTTGCCGACGAAGCCTGGTCTCGCCCTGGCGATTACGTGCTGCTGCGCACCATGCGAGATTTGATCTGCGCCAGCTCCTCCTGCGCGGATGATGTGTTCACGACGAATGGCTATAATCCGACCGATATTCTGATCCGCGTCTATGATAAGTCTGAAAATTTTTCAAAAGGGATTGCGCATCGCATGACGCCAGACGCTGAGCCGAGACTGAGCCGAGAGAGCGGTTTTCACCCGGCCACTTCAAAACTCACCCGTAATTTTATCGAAAATAGCGGTTTCTGGTTGCCATCCTGCTTTACTGATGGCGGGGCGGTGGCGGAGTATTATGCCTGCCGCGAAGATGTGGCGATGATCGATCTTTCGATGCTGCGCAAGTTCGAAATCACCGGGCCGGATGCGGAAGCGCTGCTGGCCGTGGCGATGACGCGCAATATCCGCAAGCTCGC
>JAGWIL010000412.1 GCA_028866335.1 Rhodospirillales bacterium | reverse complement strand
ATCATCGCCGCGCCGAATTTCTGCACCGGGGTTAATCTGCTGCTGTTGCTGGCCGAAAAGCTGGGCCACGCCTTGCCTGCTGCGCAATACGACGCCGAGATTGTGGAGATGCATCACCGCCAGAAGGTTGATGCGCCATCTGGCACGGCGCTGGCCATTGGCCGGGCGGTGGCGGCGGGGCGGGGTGTGGAGCTGGCGGATGTGATCGTCTCCGGCCGGGACGGCAATGCCGGCCCGCGCAAGGATGGTGAGATCGGCTTCGCCACGCTGCGCTGCGGGCAGATTGTCGGCTCTCATACGTTGATGTTCACGGCGGGCGATGAACAGATCAGCCTCACTCATCATGCGTTCGACCGGCGGGTATTCGCCTCCGGTGCGGTGCGCGCGGCTTTGTGGCTGCATGCGCAACCGGCGGGGCTATACGGCATGAAGGATTTTTTGAAGTTATAGGAGCCGTGAGGCCGCGGATATTGACCCCGGCCCCCTAATACGCCATCCGAACCGCGCCTTAAGTCTAAAGGGGGTTTTGTATGCGCGATCGCGGAGAGTTTCTGTTCACCTCTGAGTCCGTCTCCGAGGGTCATCCGGACAAGGTTGCGGACCGGATTTCCGACACGGTGGTCGACGCCTATCTGGCGGCGGACCCTTACGCGCGCGTGGCCTGCGAAACGCTGGTAACCACCAACCGCATCATCCTGGCGGGTGAAGTGCGCGGCCCGGAAAGCATCACCAAGGAATATCTGGCGCATCTGGCGCGCCTGGCCGTGCATGATATCGGCTACGACCAGGAGGGTTTTTCCTGGAAGAATGCCGAGGTTTCCGTGCATCTGCACGCGCAATCCGCGCATATCGCCGTGGGTGTGGATGCCGCCGGCAACAAGGATGAAGGTGCGGGCGACCAGGGCATCATGTTCGGCTATGCCAGCACCGAAACCCCGGCGCTCATGCCCGCGCCGATCCATTATTCCCATCTCATCCTGCGCCGCATCTCTGAGCTGCGCCGTGCCGCCGACAGCCAGGTGAAGGGCCTGCTGCCGGATGCCAAAAGCCAGGTGACGCTGAAATATGTGGACGGCAAGCCCGTGGGCGCTACCTCCGTGGTCGTCTCCATCCAGCACGAGCCGGGTTACACGCCGGACAAGGTGAAGGAAATGCTTCGCCCGATCGTCACCGCCGCCCTGCCGGATGGCTGGATGCCCAAGGACAGCGAATTTTACGTGAACCCGACCGGCATTTTCGAGATCGGCGGGCCGGACGGCGATTGCGGCCTCACCGGGCGCAAGATCATCGTGGACACCTATGGCGGTGCCGCCCCGCATGGCGGCGGCGCGTTCTCAGGCAAAGACCCCACGAAGGTGGACCGTTCCGCTGCCTATGTCTGCCGCTACCTCGCCAAGAACGTGGTGGCCGCGGGCCTGGCCGAGCGCTGCACCTTGCAGCTTTCTTACGCCATCGGCGTGAGCCAACCGCTCTCGCTCTATGTGGACCTGCACGGCACCGAGACAGACGTGGACCATGCGAAGCTGGAGAAAACCCTGCGCGAGCTGGTGAACCTCACCCCGCGCGGCATCCGCGAGCATTTGCAGCTCAACCGGCCGATCTATGTGCCCACCTCCGCCTTCGGCCATTTCGGCCGCACGCCGGATGATGAGCTGGGTACTTTTACGTGGGAGAAGACCGATCTGGTGCCCGCGTTGAAGAGCGCCTTCAACCGTTAACCTTGCCGCCTGCTGGCGCAAGGATGCAAAAT
>JAGWIL010000411.1 GCA_028866335.1 Rhodospirillales bacterium | reverse complement strand
CGAGGAGCGCCAGCACGGCTTCCTCCACGCGGAACATGTTGCGCGGAGACATAAAGAGATTGCGCATCGCGGGTTGACGGATACGGTAGATGAACCAGGTGAAGGAAGCCGCGGCATCGCGCGTCCGCGCTTCATATTGGTGCAAAAGCATTGTGGTTTTGGCCGGCTTCATAACACAGCCCTGCGCCGCTTCAGCCGCCCAGAAACCCGAAAGCATGGCAAGATACACACCCGTTGAAAATACGGGGTCGAGAAACGTTGCAGCATCCCCCGCAAGCAGAAAACGATCGCCAGTGAGACGTTTTGCATAATAGGAGTAATTGCCAGTGGCCGTAACGTCGCCTTGCAATGTGGCACCGCTCAGCCTGTCAGCCATCTCGGGGCTGGAGGCGATCATCTTACGGAAGAAGCCTTCCATATCCGCACCACGGTTTTTAAACACCTCCGCCGGGCAAACAGCACCGACGCTGGTTGTGCCATCCGAGAGGGGAATGAACCAGAACCAGCCATGGTCGAACCAGACGATGGTGATATGCCCTTCATCCCGCCCTTCCAAGCGTCGGGCATTGGTAAAATGGCCATACACAGCAGCACTGTTGTTATGCGGGTTACGCTCCTTCACGCCTAGCTGAGAGGCCAGCAGCGTCTCGCGCCCCGAAGCATCAATAACAAAGCGCGCCCGCCATTGCCGGGATTCACCGTTCAGGCTTGCCGTAACAACAGGATCACCCTGCTCTGGAAAAGCAATGTTGGAAACGCGGCATTCCTCGAACACCTCCGCACCCTTGGCGGCAGCATTACGCAGCAGCACCTCATCAAAGCTGGAGCGGCGCACCTGGAAGGAATAGGGAAAGCGTTTATCCAGCGCGCGGCCAAAATCATAGCGCACGCTCTTGCCATGATAGGGCGAAACGAACTCGATGCCATGCTTGCGCATCCCACTGGTTTCAATCTGGCTGCGTACGCCAAGGCGGTCCAGCAGTGGCAAATTATGCGGCAGCAGGGATTCGCCGATGTGAAAGCGCGGGTGCTTGTCCTTATCGGCCAAAATCACGCGCAGCCCAGCTTCGGCCAGCAAGGCCGCCGCCGTGGCACCAGCCGGGCCGCCACCAACCACAAACACGTCACAATCAGCCGGGATCACGCTTTGCTGCTCCGCCACCTGCCTGCTCCTTACCCCGGAACATTGACCGGGCTGCCATATCCGCCGAAACTCGCCTTGCTTCCGTTAAGCCATAGGTGTGCCGCCATGTCCAACCGTCAAGATCAGCCAGAGGCGGTGGCTCCTGGGGGGAAAATTGCCTCTTACTACGCTGCCCCTTCCCGCAGGCACGGTGCCGCACGCAGCTTATTCAACCGCTTCGCCAGACATTATGACCTCATCAACCACATCTTCTCCCTCGGCTCCGGCGCCTGGTATCGGCGCACCTGCCTGCGCCAGGCGGGTATTGGGCCCGGCATGGTGGTGGTGGATGTGGCGGTGGGCACCGGCCTGCTGGCCCGGCAGGCGCAGCGGTTAATGCAAGGGCGCGGCATATTGATCGGGGTTGATCTCAGTGAAGCGATGCTCGACCAGGCGCAGAAAACCTTGCATATCCCTTTGCTTCAAGCCACTGCGGAGGCATTGCCTCTGGCGGATGGCATCGCTGATTTCGTCACGATGGGCTACGCAATTCGCCACCTTTCTGATATTCATCAAGCGCTTAACGAAAGCTTAAGGCTGCTTCGCCCCGGTGGAAAACTAGTGCTGTTAGA
>JAGWIL010000055.1 GCA_028866335.1 Rhodospirillales bacterium | reverse complement strand
GACATTTCCTCAGCTTCCTCGATATAGTGGGTCGTGAGAATGATGGTGACGCCTTTATCCCGCAAGCTGCGGACCAGCGCCCACATATCGCGCCGGAGGTTAACGTCCACACCCGCGGTAGGCTCATCCAGAAACAGGATTTTTGGCTCGTGGCTGAGTGCCTTGGCGATCATAACGCGGCGCTTCATGCCGCCGGAGAGTTCGATAACGCGCTGGTCGCGCTTGTCCCACAAAGAGAGGTCATGCAGCAGACGTTCAACATAGGCCGGGTCTGGCCGGCGCCCGAACAGGCCGCGGCTGAAACTGACCGTGTTCCAGACCGTGGCAAAAATATCGAGCGAGATTTCCTGAGGCACCAGCCCGATCATCGAACGGGCCGCGCGGTAATCCTGGGTAATGTCATGGCCGCCCACCCGCACACTGCCAGACTCCATGCCCACCGTGCCGCAGATGATGCTGATCAGCGTTGTTTTGCCCGCGCCATTGGGGCCGAGCAGCGCGAAAATTTCCTGTTTCTCGATCTCAAGATCGATTCCATCAAGGGCAACCAGCCCGGATTTATAGGTTTTGCGCAGGGCTGAAACGGAAATCATTGAAGACATGCGTGGCTCACGATTGTTTGGGATAATATGTTTCTTCGCGGTTTTGGAACAAGATACCATATGCGTGGAGTTTAAGAACCTTTCGAAGGTCTTGTTTTTGCTAAGGCGAGTAGGATATGTCTTTCTGTAGCAATTGCTACCTAAGCGCCAATCTCCTGCAACCGCTGCTGAATTGACCGTTGTATGAAAGCCATAAAAAAATTAGCCAAGAAAAAAAATAATCATCTGGCGCGGGGCAAAGGCGAGTCTGCCCAGGAGGTTTTTGAAGACCCCTTGGCGGCGCGGTTGCAAGCAAAAGAAGCTGAAATGCCCCCCGCGATGCTGCGCGTCGCACATTATATCAGCCGTAATAAGGTCGCGGTTCTGGCTAATTCCGCCGCGGAACTGGCGGGGCTGATCGGCACATCAGACGCGACCGTCATCCGCACGGTGCAGGCGCTCGGCTTTCAGGGGTTGGCGGAGCTCCGGCAATCGATTGCCACAAACATTAATTTCTCCGCGCCATTGCACCATATGCGCCAGACCCTTGATGAGGTGAACGGCAAAGGCTCCGACGCGGCGGATATCGTGATCGACACGCATAGCGAGTCTCTCACCAACATGCAGACGCCCGAAGCGCGGGAACAGATCCATAAGGCCATTGCCGTGCTGCATGGTGCCGCGCGGATTATCATTTATGCCGCTGGCCCCTCCAGGCCCTTGGCCGAGTATGTAAGGCTGATGATGGTGCGCCATGGCCAGGCTGCCAAGGTTATCGGCAATGGCGGCATTGGCCTGGCCGATGAGCTTTTGGATTTTTCGGAACGGGACAAATTGCTGGTTCTTTCCTACGGCAAGCCTTATAAGGAGGTGCTGCTGGTGGCAGCGGAAGCCGCAATCGCCGGGGTACCGGTTGTGCTTGTTACAGACTCACCAAATTCCAAGCTGGCGCGCGCCGCAACCACCATAGTTAAGGCCCGGCGCGGCCGGACATCGCGAGTTGCCCTGCATGGCGCAACCTTGGTTGCTTTGGAGGCGTTGGTGATGGGGCTGGCCGTGGCGGAGCAAGCCCGCACCATGCAAACCCTTACACGGCTTGCGGCACTTCGTGCCGCCCTGGCCTGAAACGCGCGCCGCATTTCTGCGTTTGGCGCGGGGGCGTCTTAAATCTGCAACAAAAAGATCACGAAGTAGTAAAACTTACCCGAATTATTTTTTGGTAGTAGCCGCTACACAAATCAACGGGAAGGTAATTTTACAATGGCTGGTCTTTGGGGAAGCGGGGCGAAGTCTGCCCTGCGCGGTTTTTGTTCTATGCGCAGCCTTTATATTGGCCTCGCCAGCTTCGCGGTTATGCCCGCCGCCTTGGCGCAAACCGCTAATGCGCCGGTTAACCTCGATCTTGGTTCGGTTCTCGCCACCGGCACGAACGACGTGTCAAATCTGATCAACACCCCCGGCACCGCGCCGTATGAGTCACCGTCTGTGGCGCCGCTGAATTCTTCGCAGCCCACCTCTCTCGTCAAGAAGCACACGGCGGATAACCTGCTTGTGCCCACGCAGAGCTATGCTGACATCGTGCGCCTTACGCCGTCGGCGAACAACATCAATCCTAATGGCCCTGGTCTGATGGAAACCACCGGCCCCTCCATCCGCGGCTTGCAGGACGGCCAGTATAACGTCACCTTTGACGGTATTCCCATCGGCGATTCCAACGACTTTACCCACCACTCGACCTCGTTCTTTACCAACTCCCTGATCGGTGAAACCATCGTCGACCGCGGCCCCGGCACGGCGGAAACGGTGGGTGATGCGACCTTCGGTGGCACCATCTCGCTGCGGACCATTAACCCCGCGCCGAAACCCACTATCACGCTCAACAGTTCTTATGGCAGCTACAATACCAGCGATAACAGCGTCCGGGTCGACACGGGCTCAATTCCGTCCTTGAACGGTGCCTCCGGCGTGTTCGTTGCCGAGCATGTCAAGAGCGATGGTGCCCTGCAGAACGCTGGTCAAGAGCGTTCGAATTACTTCGGCAAGGTGGTGATCCCGGTCTCAAGCAACACCACGGTGACGCTGCTTGCCGACTATAACCAGCTTTACCAGAACCCGCCTCTGGGCGCGACATCCCAGCAAATGGATTTGTATGGCTGGAACTACGCTTATAATACCGATCCAAACTCTCAGGGCTATAACCGTTTTAACAACGACCATATCACCACCGATGTGGAATATGCCGATGTGCAGTCGAACCTGGGCGATGGTTTCCTGTATGACGGCAAGGTCTATACCTTCGCTTATTACCACCATGATTTGAATACCGACGACACGACTGACGCCTATGGCGACACCCAGGCGGCGGGCGGCGTGCCAAATCAAGTGCTGCTGACCCCCAGCGGTACCAATGGTACGACCGTCGCAGGTATTCCTGGTCAGACCTTCCTTAACGACTGGCGTTCGGTCGGCACCATCCAGCGTCTGCAGAAGAATTTTGGCTGGGGCGATATCAAAATCGGCGGCTGGTTCGACCATCAGGTCAACACCCGCTTCGTGCAGAATGTGGATCTGAGTGCCGGCAATGCCATCAACTACGACCCGGCGGACAGCAATGGCGGTAAAGGGACAAATACTACAACCGGCGCGCAGCTGCCAGGGTATGCCAACGGTTTCGGTTCCATCGAGCGTCTGCAGCATAATCAGCTCTATACGTTCCAGCCTTATGGTCAGGTCGATTGGCAGCCGATTGACGGGTTGACCCTGACGGGCGGCCTGAAGTGGAATTACTTCCGCCGCACGATGGACGCGCAGGCGAATCAGAAGACGGAACAACCTACCGGCTACGATCACTCCTGGTACAAGCTGCTGCCGTCCTTTGAGGCAAAATACTCGTTCAACCCGAACTTCTCCGTTTACGGGCAAGCCGCCGAAGGCTTCCTGGCCCCGAACATGAACACGCTCTATACGGTGGCGTTGCATTCGCAATCCTTCGCGCCGCAGAGCACGATCAACTTCCAGGCTGGTGCGGCCTATCAGGATCAGCATTGGGCACTGGGCGGAGATATTTATACCATCCACTTCCAGAACTTCATCACCACCGCCTCCGAGCAGGTTGCTGGCTTTAATACGCCGCAGAAAGTGTCCGTGAACCAAGGCGGCGTGATCTATCGCGGTATCGAGGCAGAAGCCGCTTACAGCTTTGGCAACGGCTTGTCCTTGTTTGGCAATGCCTCCTACAACCAAGCGTTCCAGACTTCGACAAACATCCACATCACCCAGGCTCCGCAGGGCACCGCCAATTTCGGCGCAATCTACGACCAGAACGGTGTCTATGCCTCGGTCATCGACCAGTGGACCGGCGGTGAATATTCCGGCACAAGCGGCGCCGTCGATAGCCCCTATTCTAACAGCCCGGCGGGTGGCAAGTCCCCTGGCGGTTGGTACGATCCGTACAATGTTGTGAACGTGGCGCTGGGCTACACTTTCAACCATGATAATCCGAACAAGGATCCGATCAAGGTGAAGTTGAACGTCGATAATATCACCAATCAGAAGCAGATCATTTTCGATGCCGGTACCAACGGCGCTAACCAGACGCTTTATTACCGCCTGACCGGTGTTTCCGTCTTCGGTTCGGTGAGCGTGCCCATCGGCTTCGGCTCCTCGTTCTAAGACTAAACCAAACAGCCAGGGCGCCATCCTTTACGGGGTGTGCGCCCTGGCCTGCATTGACACATACTTGTCACACTTCCCGCCTCCGTCTTGGTGTAACGGCGGCTGAAATCTGGAGTTCCGTAGCATGTCTCTCAACTACATCATCTATCTTGCCAATTATTCGGATGGCATTCTGTATTTCCTGGCCGTTCTGCTGTTATTGGCACTGGCCGTGCTGATCGACCGTTTCTGGTCTCTGCGGAATACCATCCTGCGCGGCAAGTCGGTGATTCGCGCCGCATCTGAAATGCCGGTGCTGCGCCACGTGGAATTGGCGAAACTGCTCCAGGCTTCTAAAAACCTGCCCGAAGAGGTGATGATCGACACCACGATGCGCTATCATGGCACCGTGAGCAGTGAGGCTTTGGCCAGCCACCTCGATGAAGCCATTATGCTAATCGCACCTTCGCTGGACCGCCGCTTATGGGTGCTGGATACCGTGGTTACTCTGGCACCGCTGATGGGTTTGTTTGGCACCATCATTGGCATGTTCCACGCATTCAACGTGCTGGCGCAGCCTGGCCATGCTCCGGCGGAAGTTACCGGCGGCGTTGCCGATGCGCTGGTTGCCACCGCCTTTGGCCTGTTTATCGCGATGCTCGGCTTGGCCGGGTTTAACGCGCTCTCCAATCAGGTGCGCCTTGTCGTGCATCAGCTCGACTCGTTGAAGACGATGATCGTGAACCGCACAGATGGCGCTTCAGCTCTTCCCGCCGCCCGTGCTGTGAACATGCAGGGCGCAGCCCATTTCGCCACGGTATAGCATCACCATGAACATGCGCTATTTTGAACGCCGCAAGGCGCGCATCGAAATTATCCCGATGATCGACGTGATGCTGTTTTTGCTCGTGTTTTTCATCATCATTACATTGCAGATGATCCCGGATGCCGGGGTTACCATGCAGTTGCCCACCAGTTCGCAGGCGCAGAATCTTCCGCATCCGCAATTTGTTGTGAATGTGCTGGCGGATGGGACGCTGAAGGTGAAAAACAACGTGATGACGCCGGACCAATTAACGGCGATGTTTGCGGCTGATGGCGCGCCGGACAAGACCGAGGTAACCATTGCCGCTGACAAATCCTCGGCCTTTCAGCATTTCATGACCGTGATCGACGCGGCCCGCAAAGCGAATGTCACGAATATTGGCATCGCCGCGCAGCCCGATTCTGGCCAGTAACCGGCAAAGTGATATGAACTCTGTTGGAATTTGGGCGCCGTCAGCCCAGGAAAATCGCCGGTTTATGGCAGCACTCGGTATTGGCTTGCTGCTGGAAATCGCGGCTCTGGGGGTGCTTTTGCCAAGCCTGGCGCGGCACCAGCCGCCGCCAGCGCTTCAGCAATCGGTGATTAAAATTTCGGTGCAGGCGCCGCCAAAGCCGCCTGCTCCGAAACCCCCGCCGCCGAAGCCGGTGGTTCCGCCGAAGCCGGTGCCCGTGCCGCCGCCGCCCAAGCCCGTGCCGGCCCCGGCACTGCCCAAACCGCCGCCCATGCCGCCGCCGCCGCGCCCATCCCAGCATACGGTGCCGCGCCACATTGTGCCGCCGCGCCCGGCAACGCCGCCGCCGCCCAAGCCGGTGGCCCAGCCTGTGCCGCCTACGCCGCCTGTGCCCGCATTGCCGCCAGCGCCCTCGCTGGGCCAGGTGGATGCGTTCCGGGTAGCGATGCGTAGCGCTGTGCAGGTTGTAGCGAACGAGGTTTACCCGTCAGCGGCGCAGATGGCGCATGAAAGTGGCACGCCGGAGGTGAGTTTCATCTACCGGAACGGCGTGGTAACGGACATCGCTCTTGCTCAATCAAGCGGGTATCCACTGCTGGACGATGCGGCGCTGCGCGCAGCGCGAATCGCGCATTACCCGCCGCCGCCGCCTGGTTTTGTGGGCAGAACCTACACGGTTACCGTCGCGGTGATATTCCAGATGGCTGCGCCCAGCATGGATGCCGATTGAAACCCCGCTTAGCCGAGTTTTAGGAAATCCCCGAGATGCGTAAGCTCATCGCAAGCGTCTTCGTCGTCATCGTTGTGGTTGTGGCGGCGTTGCTGCTCTGGCCGTCATCTGATTCTGGGCTGGTGCTTTATACGGGGCTGGATTACGGCCCCGCGGTTGCCGCCGCCTTCACCAAGGAGACGGGGATTAAGGTCAGCGTCGTGCGGCTTTCCACGGGCAGTTTGCTGGCGCGTATTGTGGCGCAGGGTAATCATCCGGATTGGGATATCGGCTGGTTCGATGGTGCCACCGCCGCTGCCGCGCTGGACCACGCCAATCTGCTTGCGCACGGGCTTTCAGCACCTGCGGGGCTCACACCGGTGGGGCAGGGGCTGCTTAGCCCGAATGGTGCTTACATTCCCACCGGGCTTACGCTGGCGGGCGTGTTCATTTCCGATCCTGCAAGGCTACCTGTTGCCCCAGCCGGTTGGAATGATCTGCTTTCCCCCACTTATAAAAATTTGTTGGGGATGAACGATCCGTCGATCTCCGGTCCCACCTACCCGATGCTGGCAGGGATGCTCGACAATGCCGGCGGCTGGCCGCAAGGGCAAAAATATGTATTGGGTTTGAAGGCCAACGGCTTGCACATGTTTGATAAGAACGATGCAACCCTGGCAGCCTTGCAGTCTCAGGCGATCAGCCTCGCCATCGTGCAATCCTCAGCGGCGTTGTTTTACGCGGCGCATCATCCAGGGATGCGGATTACCGTTCCCAATCCAGCCTACGTTCTGCCCAATGTGATGGTGGAAGCGGCGGGTTTGAATGCCCGCCAGCAGAAAGAGGCAGCGCGCTTCATGGCCTTCGCGATGCGGCCGGATATCCAGAAGCTCCGGCAAAGCGAAGGCGAGGCGGATGGCGAGTATTGGCCCATTACGCAAAACGCGCCCGCGCCCCTGCCTGGCGTTCCGGCGCTTGCAGGCATCCAAACCATTACGCTCAACCCGGTTGTGTGGGGCGGATTGGAAAATGCCATCAATAGCTGGTTCGCCCAGACGATGTCTGGCGCATGAGGTTTACGCGCGGCCTGGCATTGTTGCTGCTGGCGCTGCTGTTTGTTTACCCTCTGGCGCGGCTGCTGCTTTTGCCGTTGGCGGGGGGCTGTGCAACGCTTGAAGGCTGGCGGCCGTTTCTTAACTCCGCCGCTTTTGCGCTGCTAACCGGTTTGATTGTGGCGCCATTGGGCGCGTTGGCGGCACAGGCATTGGAAACCAAAGCCGGGGGTGCTGTGCGCCTGCTGGGGTTGGGGCTGTGGTTATTGTTCTTCACACCAGGTTATGTGCTCACCACGGGGTGGCTGGTGGTGTTCACCAACCCGGCGCTGCGCAACAGCCTGCCCGGCCAATTATTTTTGGGCCCGGCGGGGCTGGTGTTTCTTTATGTTTTGAAGGCACTGCCGTTTGCGGTGTTTGTCGCCCGGGGTACATTTGCCGGGGCAAGCGCCACTCTGCGCGAAGCAGCATTGGTGCTGCGCCTGCCTGCGTGGCGGCGTTTGGGCCTTGCCCTGCGCCTCGTTCTGCCCGCCATGGCGGCCGCGTTCGCCATCGCGGCCATCGAGACGATGCAGGAATTCGGCATTCCCGCGACTCTGGGTGTAACGACAAAAATTCCGATTCTTACTTACGCCATCTATGAACGGTTGAACACCACGCCGACAGATTTTGCGGGTGCTGCGATGCTGTGCTGGTGGCTAATCGCCAGTGCGGCCTTGCTCGGCGCTTTACAGGTGGTCACCCAGCGGCGTTTTCAGGCGGCGCTGGTGCACGGCAAGGCACGCCGGGCGCTGCCGGTGCGCCCTGGTGCCATCGGGCGAGTGGCATTGGCACTGGCCGCGGCGTTGCTTTGGGGCGCTGGCATTGCCGGGCCGTTATTGGCGCTGGCGGTTGTGGCTTTGCACGGCACGCCGCTGGATGCAGAGTCTCTTTCCGCCATACCCCGCTCTTTGGGCTATGGCGTGCTGGCCGCCACGCTGGCGCTGGGTGCGGCGTTGTTTGTGCTCAAACTGCAACGCGGGCGTTCAGCCTGGTTCACGGTGGTGGTGCAAGGCGGGCTTACCGCAAATATGGCAGTTCCCGGCCTGGTGCTGGGGGCGGGCTATGTTGTGGCGTTTAACAATAATTTTCTGCCGCTTTATGGCACGGCTTTGCTGCTGGTGATTGCCTATGCGGCGGGGGCCTTGCCGGTGGCGGTGCGGCTGCTGGGCAGCACCATGGCGCAGCTTGACGCGAAGTTGGACGAAGCGGCGCGGATTTTCGGCCTGCCCCTGCAAACCCGCCTCATTGATATCGAAGGCGCGTTGCTCATCCGCCCTGGGCTTTATGCCTGGCTGCTCGTGGTGGGGGGTGTCATGTTCGAGCTGCCGGTTTCTGAATTGCTTTATGTTCCGGGGCAGATGCCGCTTGGCGTTGCCATTGTGTCAGCCGACATGATGGCAAATTACGACCAGGCGGCGCGGTTGGCTTTGCTGGCCATGGCTGTTCTGGCTGGGCTGGCGGCGGTGCTGAACCTGGCGTTGTGCTTTGGCCACGCGCCCGCCGGGCTGGCTAAGGAAGGCGCATGAACCTGAGTTTGGAGATGACCGACGCCACGCGCCGCCTTGGCGGCCGGCCCGTGTTGCGCAGCATCAACCTGGCGTTGGAGGACGGGCAGTTTCTGGTGCTGGCCGGTGAATCCGGCTCCGGCAAAACCACCATGCTGCGGTTGATCGCGGGGCTGGACCGCGCGGATGCAGGCTGCGTGAAAATTGCCGGTGCGGTGGTGGATGATGCCGCCAGGGTGTTTGTGCCAGCGGAACGCCGGGGCCTCGGCAT
>JAGWIL010000410.1 GCA_028866335.1 Rhodospirillales bacterium | reverse complement strand
GTTTGGCAAAGTTTTTGGAAAACGGCTGGGGGTTCCAGCAGGTTCCGGAGGGGTTTTAGAGAATGGCTAAGACATCGCAGGTCAACAGGAATGCCAAGCGCGAGCATATGGCTGCCCGTGATTCGGGCAAGCGCGCCGTGCTGAAAGCGGCGATCATGGATCGTACGCTGCCGGTTGAAGATCGTTTCGAAGCGAGCCTCAAGCTCGCGCAACTGCCCCGCAATGGTGCCAAGGTTCGGGTTCGCCTGCGCTGCGAGCTCACCGGCCGCGCCCGTGGCAATTACCGTAAGTTCAAGCTTTGCCGTATCGCTTTCCGCGACCTGGCCAGCACCGGGCAGATCCCCGGCGTCACCAAGGCCAGCTGGTAAGGAAAAGGGCGCAAAAACATGTCTATGTCCGATCCTTTAGGTGATATGCTCACCCGTATTCGTAATGCTCAGCACGCGCGGATGACCTCCTGCACGGCTCCTGCTTCAAATCTGCGCGCCAATGTGCTCGAGGTTCTGAAGCGTGAAGGCTTTATTCGCGGCTATTCCCGCGAGGAAGTTCGCACGGGCATTGCCCAGCTGCGTATTGAGCTGAAATATAATGAGGGCCAGCCGGTGATCAAAGAGATCTCCCGCGTGTCCCGTCCAGGCCGGCGCGTGTACTCCAGAATTAAGGAGCTGCCGCGGGTTTATAACGGCCTCGGTGTATCTATCCTGTCCACGCCGCGTGGCGTGATGAGCGATGTGGAAGCCCGCGCTGCCAATGTTGGCGGCGAAGTGCTCTGCCGCGTGTTCTAAGGGAGCGCCAAGATGTCTCGTGTTGGTAAATATCCCGTTGAAGTCCCGTCTGGTGTTACCATTGCCATTTCTGGCAATATTGTAACCGCCAAGGGCAAATTGGGTGAGCAATCCCTCGCTTTGACCGAACAGGTTGATGTGACCGTTGACGGAAACAAGGTTTCCGTCTCCCCGAAAACCAAGGCTGCTCAGTCTCGCATGATGTGGGGCACTACCCGCGCCAATATTGCGAACATGGTGAAGGGTGTTTCTCAAGGGTATTCTAAAACCCTGGAGATTACCGGCACTGGTTATCGTGCGGCGGTGCAGGGTGCAAACCTGGTGGTAAATCTGGGTTTCTCCCACGATGTTACCTACCCGATCCCCGCAGGGATTAAGGTAACTTGCGAGAAGCCGACCCTCATCAAGGTTGAGGGTGTGGATAAGCGCCAGGTTGGCCAGGTCTGCGCTGAGCTGCGCGCCTGGCGTCCGCCTGAGCCGTATAAGGGCAAGGGTGTTAAGTTCGAAGGCGAGGCTATCCGCCGCAAAGAGGGTAAGAAGAAGTAATGTCGAGCAATCTGGATCTGCAGGCCCGCCGCCGGGCGCGCCTTCGCTATCAGCTCCGGCAGAAATCCGGTGGGCGCCCGCGCCTTTCGGTGTTCCGCTCCGGCAAGCATATCTATGCCCAGATCATCGACGACGCGCAGGGTTGCACCCTTGCCGCTGCTTCGAGCCTGGACAAAGAGCTGAAGAGCAACCTGAAGACCGGCGCGGACAAAGACGCCGCCGCCGCCGTGGGCAAGCTCATCGCCGAGCGTTGCAAGGAAGCCGGTGTTACCCAGGTCGTATTCGACCGCGGTTCCTATCTCTATCATGGCCGGGTGAAAGCCCTGGCAGAGGCGGCCCGCGAGGGCGGCCTCGACTTCTAAGAGGGTTTGCACATGGCACGTGAAGCACGTGAAGGCGGCCAGCGCCGGGACCGGGATCGCAATAATGA
>JAGWIL010000409.1 GCA_028866335.1 Rhodospirillales bacterium | reverse complement strand
CGCACAGACCCGGCATCGACCGTATGCCCGGTTTCCCCGCGCGCGGCGGGGCGCAGCGAGAGCCTGCCCTTGGTTTCATTCTGGTCGTTGCCGTCGCTCATGCCTAATCCGGTCCAATCTTCACGTCGCGGCCGGATTTTACCCCGGCCTTGTTTGCTGGGCTTACTGCCCGCTTACGCTTTCCTTCGCAACACCCAGCAGGCGCCGCGCCTCTAATTCGATCATCTGCGCCAGCCGCCCGGGCGCGATAACCACGTGCACCGTATGCTCCCGCCCGAATATTTTGCCCAGCGCCGCGGCGGAAAGCACCGCCACACATGGCACCGCGCGGCCGCCTACGAAACGGGCGCGTTCCTCAACGCTGCCATCGGCGGCCTGAACAACAAGCCCGGCTTTGCCTGTTTGCAGCCACTCCCTGGCTTTTTCAAAGCCGGAAATTGCGGCACCGCTGCGCCGCGCCAAACCTAGCAGATCAGTCAAGCGCCGCGCCAGCACGGCCTCCACCAGGGTATGCAGGCTTTCAGGCAGTTTCAGCGGCGCCCGTGCAGCACGCGCAAACGCCCCACGCCGAACCGCCAGTTCTATCACATCGGCGTTGGCACTCAACCACATTCCGCGTCCTGGCAGGGTTGCGCCGGGGTCGAAAACCAGCGTTCCATCAGGGGAAGCGACGAAACGGAGCATCTCTTCCCGCCGCCCCGGCACCCTGGTGACCAGGCAGCGCCGGAGCGGGCCGTGCTCCGGCTCCTCTGACAAGGTTTCGGGCGGCAAGATTTCGGGTTCAGGCTGCGTTGCCGTCCTCCCCCTCGAACCAATGGGCGCGGGCGGCCATGATGATCTCATTGGCCTGGTCCTCGCTGATCACCTCGGTGCCGAGGATCTCCACCAGCTCGTCGCCAGCGAGATCAGCCAGGTCATCCAGTGTTTTCACGCCTTTTTCGCCCAGCGCGATGAGGTCTGCGGCGGAGAAAATTTCGATGGCGGCGATGTCGTCAGACACACCCAGCGCCACGCGTTTTTCTTCCTGCTCGTTAGCTTGGCGTTCCAGGAAGGTTGTGGCGCGGCGGGCCAGCTCGATGGCGACATTCTCATCGAAGCCTTCGATGGTGGCGATTTCGTCTTCCGGTGTGGTGATAAGGTCTTCGATCGACTCGAAGCCTTCCTGCACCAGCAACCCGGCGATCACGTCGTCCACATCCAGCGCCTCAACAAACAGGCCGGTCTTGCGGCGGAATTCTTCCTGGCGGCGCTCAGATTCCTCGGCTTCCGTAAGGATATCGATATCCCAGCGGGTAAGCTGCGAGGCAAGACGCACATTCTGGCCGCGGCGGCCGATGGCGAGCGAAAGCTGGCTATCCGGCACCACAACCTCAACCCGCCCGGCATCTTCGTCCATCACCACTTTGGAAACCTCAGCCGGGGCCAAGGCGTTCACCACGAAGGTTGCGACGTTGGGGGACCAGGGGATGATATCGACCTTTTCGCCCTGGAGCTCGGCCACCACCGCTTGCACGCGCGAACCGCGCATACCCACGCAGGCGCCCACGGGGTCGATGGAGGCATCACGGGAGATAACGGCCATTTTGGCGCGGCTGCCAGGGTCGCGCGAGACCGCTTTGATCTCGATGATGCCGTCGTAAATTTCCGGCACTTCCTGCGCGAACAGCTTGGCCAGGAAGCCAGGATGGCTGCGGGAGAGGAAAATCTGCGGGCCGCGCGGTTCCTCGCGCACATCATAGATGTAAGCGCGCACGCGGTCGCC
>JAGWIL010000408.1 GCA_028866335.1 Rhodospirillales bacterium | reverse complement strand
GTCATCCGCAGGCGCGCCGTCTCCAGCACCCAGGCGGATGAAACGCTCATGCCTGAGTATTACCGCGTCAGCGGGCGATATTTAATGCGGTGTGGCTCCGCCGCGTCCTGCCCTAAACGTCGGCGCTTATCTTCCTCATAAGCCTGGAAGTTGCCTTCGAACCATTCCACATGGCTGTCGCCCTCAAAGGCCAGAATATGTGTCGCCAGCCGATCCAAGAACCAGCGGTCATGCGAGATCACCACCGCACAACCGGCAAATTCCATCAGCGCGTCTTCCAAAGCGCGAAGCGTATCAACGTCGAGATCGTTCGTCGGTTCGTCGAGCAGGATGACATTGGCTTCGCTCTTCAGCATCTTCGCCAGATGCACGCGGTTGCGCTCACCGCCGGAGAGAATGCCCACCTTCTTCTGCTGGTCCGAGCCTTTGAAGTTGAACGCGCCCACATAAGCGCGCGAGGCGATGGTGCGCTTGCCAAGATAAATCACATCCGTGCCGCCGGAGATTTCCTCCCAGACGTTCTTGTTGTCATCCAGGCTGTCGCGGCTCTGGTCAACGTAACCCAGCTTCACCGTCTCGCCGATTTTCAACGCGCCGGAATCGGGCTTGTCCGCCCCGGTGATCATTTTGAACAGCGTGGATTTACCCGCACCGTTGGGGCCGATAACACCCACGATCCCGCCCGGCGGCAGCTTGAAGTTCAAATTCTCGATCAGCTCGCGGTCGCCGAACCCCTTGCAGAGATCCTGCGCCTCGATCACCGTACCACCCAGGCGCGGGCCGGGCGGGATGACGATTTCCGCGACACCGCCAGCCAGTTCCTGGCTCTTTTGCAGCATCTCTTCATAGCGCTGAATACGCGCGCGGGATTTGGTCTGGCGCGCCTTGGCGGAAGCGTTAATCCATTCCCGTTCCTCGGCCAGAGCGCGCTGGCGGGAGGATTCCTCTTTCTCTTCCTGGGCGAGGCGTTTCTGCTTCTGCTCCAGCCAGGAGGAATAATTGCCCTCATACGGGTAGCCGCGCCCGCGCTCGATCTCCAGAATCCAGTTGGTCACATTGTCCAGGAAGTAGCGGTCATGGGTGATGAGGATGACGGTGCCGGTGTAGTTTTCCAGCGTGCGCTCCAGCCAGGCCACGGATTCAGCGTCCAGATGGTTGGTCGGCTCGTCAAGCAGTAGAATGTCCGGCTTTTCCAGCAACAGGCGGCAAAGCGCCACGCGGCGCTTCTCACCGCCCGAAAGCGGGCCGACATCAGCCTCCGCCGGCGGGCAGCGCAGCGCATCCAGCGCAATCTCGATCTGCCGGTCGAGGTCCCAGCCATCCTTGTTGTCGATGATCTCCTGTAGCTTGGCCTGTTCGGCCAGCAGATCGTTCATCTTGTCGTCGTCCATCGGCTCCATGAACGCTTCGGAGATCTCGTTAAAGCGTTTCAGCGCGGCGCGCACTTCCTGGAACGCCTCGGCCACGTTCTCGCCCACGTTTTTGGTGGGGTCGAGCTGCGGTTCCTGGGCCAGATAGCCCACCTTCACGCCCTCGGCCGCCCAGGCCTCGCCGCCATATTCCTTTTCAATTCCCGCCATGATCTTCAGCAGGGTGGATTTACCCGCACCGTTCACGCCCAGTACGCCGATCTTCACGCCAGGGAGGAAGGAGAGGGTGATGCCTTTGAACACCTCACGCCCGCCCGGATAGGCTTTGGTGAGGTCTTTCATCACATACACATATTGATAAGCGGCCATGGGCAAATCCTGATAAACGCGGTTGCCCAGGGT
>JAGWIL010000407.1 GCA_028866335.1 Rhodospirillales bacterium | reverse complement strand
AATCCTCCGCCAGCTCGCGCAAGCGCGCTGCTACTTGAGGTGCGGTGCCGATGAAGTTGCGACGCTGAGAGATTGCGATCCGTTCTTTTTCGTCCTCGGAAAAATCGAACATGTCCGCTTCTTCCGGGGAGGGAAGCGGAATGTAGGTGCCTCTGTTACGCATACCCCAGAAGGCACCGCGAGATTTGGCTAAGTACCGCGCTTCATCTTCCGTATCCGCTGCCAGAGCGAATACGGTTACGGCTGAGCGTGGTTTCGCCTCGGCGGGCTCAGGTTGTTTGAACTGCGTTTGATACAGATGCATAGCCTCGGCCGCACCCGCGCCATCTGAAAAGAAATAGGCAAACGCATAAGGCAGGCCGAACCAGGCGGCGAGCTGGGCGCCATAATTGGAGCTGCCGAGGATCCATATTTCCGGTGCGTGCGGGCCGCGCGGTTCTGCGACGATGGTGCGGAAGGGGTGGTCGAGCGGCAATGTCTCACCGGAGCTCCAGGCCGCGACATCTCGCACCTGGGTGGGAAACATATCCGCCGCGCTATGCGCATTGGGGTTGAGGGCCATTGCCGTACGGCTATCCGAGCCGGGGGCGCGGCCGAGGCCAAGATCAATCCGCCCAGGTGCTATGGCCTCCAGCACCCGGAACTGCTCCGCCACTTTCAACGCCGCATAATGCGGCAGCATAATGCCTGCCGCCCCAACACGGATGCGGCTGGTGGAGGCGGCGATGGCGGCGGCCAGAATCTCCGGGGCCGAGCCCGCGACCGCACCGGAACTGTGATGCTCCGAGAGCCAATAGCGGTGATAGCCAAAGCCCTCGCAAGCCTGGGCGAGAGCGATGGATTCGCGGATGGAGGCATCCGGCGAGGCGTTGGAGCGGATGGGGGACTGGTCGAGCACGGAAAGTTTCATGCCGTTAATATGGTATGCAAGGGCTGCCATGCCAGCGCCGCCGTATCATCGGCCATGCGTGCCGATGCGGTTGGCAAACCATGCCATCATGGCCAGGTTGGCGAGGATTTCATTTTTAGAAGATTGTCTGGGTTATGAAAAAAATCGGCTTCCTGTCTTTTGGGCATTGGTCGCCCTCGCCGCAATCTGGCACCCGCACTGCGGCGGACGTGCTGCTGCAATCCATTGACCTCGCCGTAGCGGCGGAGGAGCTGGGGGCGGATGGCGCGTATTTCAGGGTGCATCATTTCGCCCGGCAGCTTGCCTCGCCATTTCCGTTGCTGGCGGCTGTGGGGGCGCGGACAAAGCATATCGAGATCGGCACAGGGGTGATCGATATGCGCTACGAGAACCCGCTATACATGGCCGAGACCGCCGGGGCGGCGGACCTTATTTCAGGCGGGCGGTTGCAGCTTGGCTTGAGCCGGGGCTCGCCGGAGCAGGTGATCGACGGCTGGCGGCATTTTGGCTTTGCGCCGGGCGAAGGCGAGAGCGACGCGGATATGGGCCGCCGCCATACCCTGATGTTTTTGGATGTATTGCGCGGGGAGGGTTTTGCCCCGCCAAACCCGCGCCCGATGTTTCCCAACCCGCCCGGTTTGTTAAGGGTGGAGCCGTATTCAGAGGGGTTGCGTGAGCGCATCTGGTGGGGGGCGGGCTCTGACGCCACAGCGATTTGGGCAGCAAAATTGGGACTGAACCTGCAAAGCTCAACCTTGAAGGATGACGAAACCGGCGAGCCGTTTCATATCCAGCAGGCAAAGCAGATACGCGCCTACCGGGAAGCCTGGGCACAAGCGGGGCATGAGCGTACGCCACGGATTTCCGTAAG
>JAGWIL010000054.1 GCA_028866335.1 Rhodospirillales bacterium | reverse complement strand
CAAAGCATCATCCACCGCCCAAGGCAAAAACCAGGTTTCGCTTTGCGTATCCCAAACCCGCTGGAACCAATAAAGCCCTGCCGGGTCCACATCCTCATAACCCTGCGCAGCCAAATCTGCGCCACTCACCTTATATTTCTCGGTCACCCTGGCCAGCTCGTCCGGCGCTTGCGCGCTCCAAACCGGGGTCAGATATAAACTCTCCAGCACCGAGAAAAACACGCGCCCGCCCAGCACTCTGAACAACACAGCCACCGAGCCCACAGCCCCGCGCAATGCAGCGTCAATCATCACCTCATTCAACCGCGCCTCGGCGAACACATCCGCCAGAGCCCGCCCCACCGTCATGTCCGGCACGTCAACTATCGGAAAATGCCCCGCGCTGAACAGCAACGCCACGGAATCCTCAACCACTACCCGGCACAACCCATAACGCACGGAAGGTTTGCGCAGCCGCAGCGGAATATACTCGCCCGCCCCATTCCGTTCCTCATGAAACTGGTAAGGCAAATTATCGTAAAGCGTGCCATCCAGCACCCGCCTTAATGCCTCCAGCCGCGTCACGCGCGCGGGCATCTGCCCATCCACAGGAATGGTAGCACAAATCGTATCAAACATGGGTCGTCAGAAACCTTCTTGTTAGCGGCTCAACAACGGCACATTCAGCCGTCTGGCTGGTGCCTGCACCAGTGTCGCCAAACTGTTCACAGCGCGCGAAAGCGCGTCGATCTGGTCGTCATGCACCCCATGGGGAAACTCTCGCATCTCAGCCACAAACGCATCATTCCAACCCCCCGCTACAATGGCCAAATTCCCTGCATCCACCTGCGTCGCGGCTGGCATCGCCCGCACCAGCTTGGCATCACGCTCGGGGCTGGAAACAACCCTGAACCCCAGCAACCCGCGCATCAGCATCGCAATCTGCGCCGCCCCGGCCTGGCCAGGGTCTTGCGGCAATGAAATCATCGTGCCCATGCCATCCAGCCGCGCGGTGTCCTTAATCGCTGCCTCCACCTGCGCGGGGGAGCCCTGCAACCGCCGCACATCCAGCACCACCAGCCGGTCATCTTCCGTCATGCCCAGCTTCAGCCCCACCGTATAATCCGGCCGCCGCCCAGGCCCTGGCTGGCTCGCCGCCAAATCCCAGGCCCGCACGCTCATCTTCACATCCGGCGCCGCCGCCAGCCTGGTCACCGCGCCCATGCGGAAAAGCCCGCTTTCGCGCGTCTTCAGTGCCTGCTGATACATGGCCGCGAAAGCCCTCTCGCCCACTTCGCGGCGGCGCCGTTCCAAATCATCCACGCTCTGCAATTCTGGCCACAACGCTTCACCAACGCCGCGCCCCAGCTCGTCACCGGCCTCCGCCAAAGCGGGCAACCTTAAACAACGCCACCCGCCTTCCGTCGCCAGCAACCGCCCGGCCAGATCATCCTCGTGCCAGCGCGTCATAATCAGCACAATCCGCCCGCCCGGCTTCAGCCTTGCCGTCAACTCCGCCCGGTACCAGTCAAACAGCATGTCCCGCTGCGCCTGGCTTTCGGCTTCGGCCCAGTTCTTCACCGGGTCATCGATCACGATCAGATCCGCCCGCCGTCCCGTAATCGGCCCGCGCACCCCGGCGGAGAAATATTCCTCCCCACCGGCAAGTGAAAACTTAGAAGACGCCTTCGCCGCTTTCGCAATCTCAACACCCAGCAAATCGCCGTGCTTTGCCAAAACACTGCGCACCCGCCCGCCAAAATAATGCGCCAGAGACGCCGTATGCGCCGCCGTAATCACCTGCGCGCCCCGGCACCTCGCCATAAACCAGGCCGGAAACAACACAGAACCATATGTGGACTTCGCCGATCCCGGTGGCATCTGCACCATCAGCCGGTCGCATGTCCCATTGGCTACATCCTGCAAATGCCGGATCAGTAATTCATGATGCAGGGCAGGGCTCTGCCCCACATCGCTCATTGCACAACGGGAGAATTCTAAAAACCCCGCCGCTTCGCTTAGCCTGTTGATGAAGTCCCCGCCGTGTTCAGTAGAACCATTGTGGAAAGATGTATAAGTCAAACCGGGGCAGGTGGGCAACAACAAAATAACAAAATGTTAGAAAAACTATCTGGCTGCCAAGCCGTCATGTATCAACTTAATCGCCTGCCCATGCCACCGCATCACTGCTTTATGGTCCGCGCCAAGAATCTCCGCCAACTTACGCCACGCATAAACATGTCTCCCCGTCAGCGGGTGCACCAATGCCCGCGCCCCCACAATCCGCCGCAGCACATATTGCTTTTCAGGAATAAAAGTTAACCAGCCGAACGCCTCATCCATCCGCGTCACCATCTCGGCTGTGGGCGCTGGCGGCTTCATCTTCCTGCCCTCCCAACCATAGGCTTCCAATGCGGTATGCACCACATCCAGTTTCGTCATCCGCAACCCCGTGGAATACCCGCGTGAAGGCATCGCCAGCATCGCAGCCCCTGCCTCTTCCAGCCGCTCCACAACCTCTTCCATATTCATCATACCTCTTCTCCTTCAGGAAACGGCGCATCGGTCAGTAGCCCCCAGGTCAGCGGGTGGCCTGCCCGCAATGGCGCCCTGTTAGGGTCGTCCAACCCGTCCTCATCCCTGCTTTTCATCACGGGTGCCGGACGCAGCGGCAACACGGCCTTCAACCGCCGGCCCCGCTCAATAATTGTATTTCTGGAAAGCCCCAGCTCCTTGCCAATCGCCGCCCACGTCGCCCCGCCTTGGCGCATATCCACAATCACCCGGTCGGCTATCTGCGTCCAAACCCTTGCCTGCGGCATCTCATCCTCCATCCGTTCGGCGTAATGTTAGACAGACTAACCAAACACGTCAAGAAATACTAACATTGAGTTCGCAACTTGTCGTGTTAGAGTGGCTGTATGGCATCTAAGAAACAGCCCCCCGCAGAAACCGTTGGGGCAAGAATCCGGGCACTGCGCCTCGCAGCCGGTATGACACAGGATGAATTTGCGGACAGGCTGCACGTCTCCCGCTCCGCCATCGCGCAGTGGGAGACCGATCGCGCCGGGCAAATCCGGGAAAATATGGAGAAAATCGCGAAGACTTTAAATACTTCGCTGGGTTACTTGGTTTCTGGTGAAACCGGCTCCCTGTTGGGCGACGAACTCGCCCTCATGCGGCTTTACCGCGCCTGCTCAACAGAAGACCGCAGAATGCTTCTGCTCACCGCCCGCCGTCTGGCGCGGAGTTAAGCGAAAAAGCGCCTACTCCTCCCGAGGTTGCAATAACCGCAACTCCCGGTATACCCCACCCTCACGTGAAAAATTCGTGTTATAATAAGGATCCTTCGCCAGCACCGCCTCGTGGCGCTGCCGCATCACCTCGTTTTCTAACATAAACCGCGCCAGCTTGGCGTGGTCGAAATCATCGCCACGGCTCACACTTTCCCGGTGTTCCGCCACCGTATCGGGCATGTAGATTATCTTCATCCCGGCCATGCGTAACTTCACACATAAATCCACATCGTTGAAGGCAACGGAAAGCTCGCGCTCATCAAATCCGCCCACCGCTTCAAAAGCGGCTCGCCGCACCAGCATACAAGCCGCCGTCACGGCTGAAACCTCCTGCGCGGCAATTGCGTGCGCCATATAACCCGGCGCTTCAGCGCCAAGGCCCCGGAAGGCATGGTCCGCCACCCCGCCAACCCCCAGCACCACACCGGCATGTTGCACCGTTCCGTCCTCGTAGAGCAGCTTTGCCCCCACCGCGCCCACAGCGTCATCGGCCAGCGCCTCATCCAACATCCGCCGCAGCCACCCCGCCTCATCCACAAACACATCGTTATTCATAAACAGCAGAAACTCATGTTTCGCCGCCTGCACGCCGATGTTATTGATGCGCGAATAATTAAATGGCTCGGCAATCCGCAGCACCCGCGTGCCCTCAATATTCGCCTGCGCCGCCGCAAACCGTTCCGCCTCCGGCGTGGTGGACCAGTTATCCAGCAGAATAATCTCGTAGCTCACCCCTTTGGTGTGCGCCCTTATCGCGTCCACACATTCCTGCGTCATCTCCACATGGTCGCGGTACGGAATTAAAATCGAAACCCCGGCTTTCTTCACCCGCGCCGCCGGAAACTTCCAATCCACCTTGTAACAGGTCAGGCTTCCGCGCGGCTCCACCTTCGCTGGCAACCCCCGCCGCTCTAGATGCGCCGCAACCGCCTTGGCCCCGGCCAGCCCCGCCTTCGGCTTCGCGGTCGTCCCCGCCGCGGCGGTTGAGCTCGCGGTCTTGCGCCAATGGTACAAAATCTCCGCCACGTGATGAACCTGCTCCGGCTCCAACCCCTCCACCAGCCGCAGCAGCAAATCATGGTCCTGCGCGCCATCCATCTCCGGGTCCAACCCGCCCGCCGCGCGCAGCGTCTTCGCCTCCACCATCACCAGATGGCAGATATAGTTAATATCCAGCAGGAACCGATGGTTGAAATCCGGTTTGAAATGCGGCTCGCTTAACGCTCCGCCGCGTTCCACCTTGTCCTCGTCGGAATAAAGCAGCTTCGCCCCCGTCGCCGCCTGGGCCAGCAGCATAATCTCCAGCGCGCCGGGCTCCAGCAAATCATCATGGTCAAAGAAGGCGATAAAATCCCCCTTCGCCGCCTTCAACCCATCATTGGTAGCCCTGGCAATGCCGCCATTCTTCTTGCGCGGCAGCAGCTTTATGCGCGGCTCCTGCGCCGCCAAATCCTTCATCACCGCCGTCAGCGTGGCATCGCCTCCGGCATCGTCAATCAGCAGCAACTCCCAATCCTCGTGGGTCTGCGCCCGCACGCTGTCCACGGCCGCCAGAAAATCCCCCACACCGGGCCGGTAAACCGGGCAAATCACTGAAACCTTGGTGCCCGCCACATCGCTCGCCCCATAGCGCGCTCTGGCGCGGGGCAGGGCCAAAGGCCGCGCCTCCAGCGCCCAGCGCGGATAATCCGCCAGCAAAAACCGCTCCCTCGGAATCGCCGCCTTCAATTCCTTCTTTAAATGATACGCAAAACTAAACAGCTCATCCGTCCGCTTAATCAGCGCCTCTATCTTCTCCCTGGCCGAATCCCCCGGAAAACTTATCTCTAACGGGCTGCCATTCAGCTCCTCTCGCTCCGGCAGGGCAAAAAATTTCAGCGTCACCCGGTCGCGGCGGCGCAGCTCCGGCGGTGGGGCAAACGCAAAGCCGCAAGCCGCGTCGCCATCCACGGCGGTCGCCACATCACCCCTGAACTGGTCCGCCAACAATGTTGCCACTGGCTGGCCGTCATGCGTCACCAGCACGCGCACGCCACCCAATTTGGTGCCAGCTTTGTCATCCACCCGCAGCGCCCAGCCCTGGATCAGCCCGTCCACCATGCCATCCACCACGGCCATCAGCCGCACCGGCTTTTCCAGCACAAAGCTGTATTGCTCAACCGCACCCCCGGCGCGTGAGCTTATCGGCAACGCCACTCCGTCCAGCGTCATAAAGCGCAGCACGTGGCGCACCCCGTCCCAATACCGCTCCGGTATGCGGTAGCTGAACCCAATCCGGCTATTCGCCAGGTTCACCAACCGGCTGTCATCGCGGTGCAGGTCGCAGCTCACCACCGCCTCAATCGCGTCGTCTATCATCACGCGCATTTTCAGGCTCTCGGCGGGCTTGTCGAAATCCACTGCCCAGCCGCCAATCTCGGCCTTATCCGTCTGGTCCAGAAAGCACAGCAGCTTGCGCTCCTTGCGCGTCGTCTCCGCTCTTGCCCTGGAATTTTTCACGCCAAAATCTCCACATCCAATGTCTTCAACGCCTCGGGCAACAGTCGCGCCAGCCGCGCCGCCCACTCCACTTGCCCTGCTTCCTGGGCAATCAAATCCTGCCGTATCTCGATTTCCAGATAATCAAGTCCGTTTCCCTCGGCATGAACCGGCACGCCATAATCGGTCTCGTCACTCACGCGGTAGGGCGCGTTCTCCCCCACCACCAGCCCGCCTTCTTCCCGGAACAGCTCAGCCAGAATCTTAGAAAGCCGGGGGCTACGGTTATACAAAACCGCCACCTGCATCGGCCGCGCCTCTGCCAGATAAACCGGCGTAAAGCTGTGCATCGCCACATACACGCGCCGCGCCCGCGCCGCTACCAACCGCCCAATCGCGCCATGGTAGGGGTCAAAAATCGCCGCCCGACGCGCGGCCTTTCCCGCCTCGTCCAGCCCTTCATTGCCAGGAACCCTCGTCGCCTCGCTCATTTCGGGAAACGCGCTGGCCCAAACAGGGTTGCGGTTGCAGTCAATCACCAGCCGCGAATAATTCTGCAAAATCGCCGTGGCATCCAGCGCCTCGCTCAAGCGCCGCGTTACCCCCGCAATGCCAATATCCCAGGCGATATGCCGGTCCATCTCCGCGGCGCTCACGCCCAAATCCCCCAGCGCGCGCGGAATCAGCCGTCCCGCATGGTCCGCCGTCAGCAAAAACGGGCTCTCGCCGGCTTCGCGCAGCAATTCATAAACCGGTGCCTCCCCCTCTTGCAGCAATCCCATGCGCGCCTCGCTCAATGCCGCCAGCTTATCCGCGTCGGCCTCGGTGTCGCGGGATGAAACTCCAACCATTCGCCATTCCCAACGGAGATTCCGGTCAGCGCCAGAATAAACCCCCAATGGCTCACCAGCAGTGTCGTCTGTTCATCCTTGCGCCGCCGCATCTCGGCCCTGAACGCATCCGCCCTGGCCACTGTCTCCGCCTCGCTTTCCAGGCTTTCATGCCACCACTGGTCCGGCAAATGCCCAAATTCGTGATGCGGAAACCGGGCGGCAAGCACATCCGGGGCGCTGCCGATATCACACGCAAACGCTGTCCGCTCGCGCACTTCGTGCATTACCTCCACGCTCACCCCCGGCAGCGCCCGGAACGGCTGCGCCGTCTGCAACGCCCGCAGATAAGGCGACACAATCACGCGCGTAATCCCGGCCCCCGCCAGCTCCTCCGCTGCTGCTTGCGCCTGGGCATGGCCCAGCTCCGTCAGCTCAGGGTCCTCAATGCCGGGGTCGCGCCGCGTCTCGGTAAAATGCAAATTAAAATAGCTTTGCCCATGGCGCAGCAGAAACATGAAACTTCCCTCAACATGGTCCGGCTTGCCGGCCTGCCCCATTGCAACATATGTCTGGCCCCGCGCCAACAGGCACCTGGTCCAATTTCGCCCCCTTGGCTTGCATCGCGGGGCACGTTGCGCCAGTCTAAGCATGAACTGAGGATAACCGTGGCCGCTAACGCACTCCAATCCCTCGGCGGTTTTCCCGTCGTCCTGGTCATTTTCGCGGGCATCGCGCTCTTTCTTGTCCTTCGCCTGCGCTCGGTCCTGGGCAAACGCGTCGGGTTCGAAAAACCGCCGCTCAACCCGGGCGCAGCGCCTAGCTTCCAGCCTGGTCCGGTTATAGAAGGCCGGGTTTCGCCCGCCTCAGCGCCTGGCCGCTCCATACCAGACCCGCAATCAGCCCTCGGCCAACGCCTGATGCAGATCGTCAACCGGGACCCTCAGTTCGACCCGCCTGAATTCCTCACCCAGGCTGAGGTCTCGTTTCGCCGCATCGTCACCGCCTTCTCGGCGGGGGACCGTGCAACCCTGCAATCTCTGCTCACCCCGCATGTCTACCAAACCTTCGAGGCCGCCATTTCCGCGCGCGGCGGCACGGCTGAGCAATCCCGTACCGAGATCAAATCCATCCTCTCGGCGGAGATTGAGGACGCTGAAATTTCCGGGGACCTCGCGGCCGTCATTGTCCGTATCATCTCCGCCCAATCCACCCAGACGCTGGATCCGGCGGGCAACCCCACCCCCGGCGGAAACGAACAAGCCGATCTCTGCGATATCTGGACCTTCGAGCGCGACCTGCGCGGCAAAGACCCCGCCTGGCGGCTCTCGGCGGCACGCAGCGGTTAACCCCATGCGCCGCTGTCTCACTTTCGCCGCCACCCTGGCTCTGGCCGCCTGCAGCCTCCAGCAGCAGCCTCAAACCGGCGCTTATGCCCCACCGGGGCAGGCGCTCCCCATCACCCAACTGCCCGGCTGGCAGCAGGACAACGCCGCCGCCGCCCTCGCCAGCTTCGTCACCAGCTGCAAGGCCATTCTGCTCATGCCACCGGACTCGCCCCTCGGCGGCTCCGGCCTCGCGCAACAGCTCGCCGGTCAGGCCGGGCTGTGGCAACCAGCCTGCACAGCCGCCCAATCCACTCCACCGGGCAGCATCCCCGCCGCACAGCAATTTTTCACAAGCTGGTTCACCGCCTATGCGATCCCCGGCCAGGCACTCATCACCGGCTATTTCGAACCCGAGGTCCCCGGCTCGAAGAATGAGCGCCCGGGCTATCACGTCCCGCTCTACGCCAAGCCCGCCACCGCATCCCTCGCCAGCATGTCCCGCGCGGCGATCGATGCCGGGGCCCTCCACCGTAAAGTCCCGGTCACCGCCTATGTCACCAGCCCGGTCGATGCCTTCATGCTCCAAATCCAGGGCTCTGGCCGTATCCTCTTGCCTGATGGCAGCATCCTGCGCGTCGGCTTCGATGGCCAGAACGGCCAACCCTACACCCCCATCGGCCGCGTGCTGGAACAAATGGGCGCGCTCCAGCCAGATCAAGTCAGCTACCAATCCATCTCCGCCTGGCTGAAATCCCACCCGGATCAAGCCCAATCGGTCATGGAACAAAACGCCCGCTACGTTTTCCTCCGCCCGCTCGGCGCATTACCGGCAGATGAAGGTGCACCCGGCGCGCTCGGCGTGCCGCTCACCACGGAGCGTTCCACCGCCATCGACAAATCCGTCTTGCCCCTCGGTGCCCCGCTCTTTGTCTCCACCACAGACCCCATAACCGGCGCGGCCATGAACCTGCTCACCATCACGCAGGACACCGGCGGCGGCATTCACGGCCCCAACCGGGCGGATATCTTCTTCGGCGCCGGGCCGGATGCCGAGCAAACCGCAGGCTCCATGCGCCAACCCGGCCAGTTATACCTATTGCTACCCAAGCCTACGCCTTCACCCTAACCCCCGGCGGCCTTGTCCGGCCGGGGGCAAACAGCTAGAGCCTGCCACGATGACGATAAGGAATGACTGATGTCCTCCAGCCCGGTTCAACCACACGGAGCGGCTGAAAAGCTTCGGCTCAGCGCCATCATCGGCGTCCTCGGCGTGGTCTATGGCGATATCGGCACCAGCCCGCTTTACGCGCTGCAAACCTGCCTGTCTTATTTCAGCGGC
>JAGWIL010000406.1 GCA_028866335.1 Rhodospirillales bacterium | reverse complement strand
CTTTCAGCACGGCGCGCTTGCCCGAATCACGGGCAGCCATATGCTCGCGCTTGGCATTCCTGTTGACCTGCGATGTCTTAGCCATTCTCTAAAACCCCTCCGGAACCTGCTGGAACCCCCAGCCGTTTTCCAAAAACTTTGCCAAACCCACCGCTTACTTTGCGAACGGAAGGTTGAAACCCTTAAGCAGTGCCTTCGCTTCCGCGTCGGTTTTCGCGCTGGTCACGAAGCAGATATCCATGCCACGGATCGCGTCGACCTTGTCGTACACGATTTCGGGGAAGATGATCTGTTCTTTAACGCCCAGCGTGAAATTACCACGGCCATCGAAGCCTTTATTCGCCGGAATGCCACGGAAGTCACGCACGCGCGGCAGAGCGATGGTAACCAGGCGGTCCAGGAACTCGAACATGCGGTCTGCACGCAGCGTAACCTTCGCACCAATCGGCAAACCCTCGCGGATTTTGAAGCCAGCGATGGCTTTCTTCGCTACGGTCTTCACCGGCTTCTGGCCAGCGATGAGGGTGAGCTCAGCCACAGCGGCATCCAGTTTCTTCTGGTCACCCGCGGCTTCGCCGACGCCCATATTAATGACGATCTTCTCGAGCGTCGGAATCTGCATGACGTTGGTGTAGCCGAACTCTTTCTTGAGCTCGGCACGAACCACCTCACGATAATGCTTTTGCAGACGCGGCAGTATCTTTTCTTCGCTCATTGCGGCCTCCTTCAGCCGTCAATCGTGCTGCCGCTCTTGCGAGCAACACGCACTTTGCGGCCATCGTCCAGAACCCGGAACCCGACCTTCGTCGGCTTATTGGTCGCAGGATCGATCAATGCCAGATTCGATAAATGCACGGGAGCCTCGCGGGAGATGATGCCTCCCTCCTGGCCTGTGCGGCTCGGCTTGGTGTGGTGCTTGGCCAAAGCCACGCCCTGCACAACCGCCTTGTTTTCGGTGGGATTGACGCTCAGCACCTCTCCGGTGGTTCCCTTGGAGGAACCCGAGATTACCAGCACCTTGTCACCCTTTTTAATGCGCGCGGCCATATTACAGCACCTCCGGTGCCAGGCTGATGATCTTCATGAACTTGCGAGCGCGCAGTTCACGCACCACCGGCCCAAAGATACGGGTGCCGATCGGCTCCTGCTGCTTGTTGATCAGCACGGCCGCATTGCGGTCGAAACGGATCACGCTGCCATCGGGGCGACGCACGGGATACGCGGTACGGACGACGACGGCTTGATGCACATCGCCTTTTTTCACCTTGCCGCGGGGAATCGCATCCTTGATGGACACCACGATCACATCGCCAACAGATGCCGTCTTGCGTTTGGAGCCGCCGAGCACCTTAATGCACTGCACGCGCTTCGCACCGGAATTGTCGGCGACGTCGAGATTGGATTCAACAATAATCATCTCTCAGAGCCCTTTCAGACAGCCTGCGTTTCGGCGGTCAGCGCCGCGCCGTTACGCTCGGTCACCATCCAGGTCTTGCGGCGGCTGATCGGCGCGCATTCCTCAATGCGGACCAGATCCCCCTCCACACAGACATTGTTCTCGTCATGCGCCGCATATTTCTTGGAGCGGCGAATGAACTTCTTATACAACGGATGCATGATGCGGCGCTCGACAAGCACGGTAATCGTCTTGTCCATCTTGTCGCTCACGACCCGCCCGGTCAGAACACGTTTCGGCATGGTACCCTCTTAACCCTTCTCGGCGGTGCTGGCGCGTTCCGCGAGAATCGTCTTCACGCGCGCAATGTCGCGGCGCACAACGCGCACGCGGCTGGT
>JAGWIL010000405.1 GCA_028866335.1 Rhodospirillales bacterium | reverse complement strand
CCAGCAGAAAGACCAGCGCAATATACACCAAACCCTGGATTGTCATGGGAATTCTCTCAGAAATCTTCAGGGCGCAGCATGGCCCAGACAAGGTAAACCAGCAGAATGGCGGAAACGCCGCCGCCCAGCACGAAGTCCAGCATCACACATGCTCGCAGGCTGGAATGTAGGCGAACAGCAGGGTAAAAATGACCGTGCTGAACAGAATGGTTATGATGTCGCCCATGAAATGGCTCCTTTTTCGGAGCTTTTCTGCTAATCCGCGGGGCATAAAGAAACGATGCGGGATTGGCCCAATGCGCATAAAGACGGCATAAAGAAACGGGAGGGCACGCATGAGCGGAACGAAACCAGGGCCGGATGGCAAGCCGCGATGCGGCTGGTGCGTGGTGGCACCGGATTATCTACATTACCACGACCATGAATGGGGCTTCCCGGTTGCGGATGATATTCGCCTGTTCGAGAAATTATGCCTGGAAGGGTTCCAGGCGGGGCTGAGCTGGCGAACCATTTTAACCAAACGCGAAAATTTCCGTGCGGCGTTTAAGGGGTTTGATTTCCACCAGCTGGCCCGATTTAATGAGAAGGATGTCGACCGCTTATTGCAGGATAAAGGGATCGTCCGGCATCGTGGTAAGATTGAAGCCGTTATAAATAACGCCGCCCGCGCGCAGGAGATGGTACGCGAGGAAGGTTCGCTCGCTGGGTTTCTCTGGCGCTATGCGCCCGATGCACAAAGCCTGCCCGCTCCGCAAAGCGCGGTGACGATTCCTGAAGCCGTGGCGCTTTCTAAAATGCTGAAGAAACGCGGCTGGCGGTTTACGGGCCCCACCACGATGTTCGCCTTCATGCAGGCAATGGGGATGGTGAACGACCATGCAGAAAATTGTGTTATCCGAATCAAGGTAGATGCAGCCAGGAAGAAATTCAAAAAACCTGTAATCTAACAGAGAAAATTACTCTACTTTCATTTTACGGTTAGGACAGGGCGGCCGGAAAAGCCCATATCCACGCCATGCGTATATGTCCGCCTCACTCCGTTTTATCACGGGACTGCGCCCTGTTCCTCGATATCGATGGAACCTTGCTCGATTTTTCTGTGCGACCTGATGAGGTTGTGGTTCCGCCAGAATTGCCTGTCATTCTCCATGGCCTGAGAGACTGGCTGGGCGGGGCGCTGGCGTTGATCTCTGGCCGCAAGCTGGCGGACATAGAAAGGCTTTTCGGCCCCGGAATTGCCGCGGCGGCTGAGCATGGCGCGCTGATGCGTGGCGCGGATGGAAAAGTTATAACCGAGACAAATCCGCACCCGGCTCTGGCCGCGATGGCTGTGCCTCTACGCGCCGCCATTGCCGCACGCCCTGGCACTTTGCTCGAGGAAAAGCGGTTTGGCCTGGTGCTGCACTGGCGTGGGGCACCGGAAATGGCTGAGGAACTTGCTGCATTTGGCAGGGAACTGGCAGCGCCCTACCCGGAACTTATGCTGTTGCCCGCGCATGAGGCCATGGAAATTCGGCCTCGCGGTACGGATAAAGGTGTCGCGCTGAATACCTTAATGGCTGCACCGCCTTTCGCCGGGCGCCGCCCGGTGTTTATCGGCGATGATACGACCGACGAGCCCGCCATTGCCCGCGCCAATGAAATGGGCGGGAGCGGGCTGCATGTAGCGCGGGATTTTGGCGGCTCCACCCAGGCTGTACGGGCGTGGCTGACGGAGACGCTGGAGCGGGAGAGGGCCGGCGATGCGACAATCTGATCTAAACTTGGCCGTGATTGGCAATGGTGCGATCGCGTCGC